>VXXH01000056.1 GCA_009835515.1 Candidatus Poribacteria bacterium | reverse complement strand
GCGATGTGAAGACAGAAATTATGAACTTGAAGGCAATAATATCTAACATAACGCGCCAGACTCTTCCAAGCCCGTACTTGCTTTTTCCAAAACGTCGCGGGTGATGTGTGACGACAATTTCGGCGATACGCGCGCCTGCCACTGTAGACATCGCAGGAATAAATCGGTGCATCTCTCCGTAGAGCGATACCTGTTTAATTACCGATGCCCGATATGCTTTAAGGGAGCATCCATTGTCATGGATAGGAACCCCAGTCACTTTACCTATGATCCAGTTGGCAACGATAGAAGGAACACGCCGCGTTAAAAATTTATCCTGCCGCTCTTTGCGCCATCCGCAGACCAAGTCGTAGCCTTCGTCGAGTTTTTCAAGCAGCTTCGGAATATCACTCGGGTCGTTTTGCAAATCCCCGTCCATACTGATAATCCGTTGTCCTCGCGCGAATTCAAAACCTGCTGCCATCGCTGCTGTTTGTCCAGCGTTCTTTTGGAATCGGATAACTGCCAATTGTGGTGCCTGTTCACTCAGTTCTGAAAGTACTGTAAAAGTTTTGTCCCTACTGCCGTCGTCCACGAATAACACTTCGTAAGCAACGCCGATTGCCTCGCATACCGTTTTAATCTTCTCAAACAGTGGACGGACGTTATCTTCTTCGTTGTAAACCGGGACCACGATGGATAGAATCGGTTTTTCGTCCATTTTAATAGTTGTCGGTACGATTTTTTTCAAAAAATCTTTCGGTTATCGGTTGCCAGTTAAAGAGGGTTTTGTTAAAAGAAAACCTCTATCCCCATGACAAGGGAATCAAGAGAAGTTCCTGAAAAGGAGTTACTGCAAACTGATAACCCCTCTTACTACCAATCCGCGGCGTTCAACAAAATCTGGTGTGCTTCAGTGAGCGAGTCAAAGGTAGTTCCCGCATCAACCCACTTTCCGCGCACGAAACTATACTCGAGATCCCCACGATACATATAGGCGTTGTTGACATCAGTTATCTCATATTCCCCGCGGGCTGAAGGTTCAACGGTGCGGATAATATCAAATACAGACGCGTCGTAAAAATAGACCCCTACTACCGCGTAATTACTTTTCGGGTACCTCGGCTTTTCCTCGATCGCGACAATACGATTTCCGTCCAGCGTCGCGACACCGTAATGCTCTGGGTCCTCCACCTCCTTGAGCATCACGCGTGCGCCGGCTTGTTGCGCATGAAAATCGAAAACGGCGTGATGGATAGGTGCTTCAAAGATATTATCGCCGAGCAAGACGGCGATTTTACCACCGGCGGCAAACCCTTCCGCCAACGCAAGCGCATGCGCGATGCCTTTCGCCTCTTCTTGCACCCGATAGGTAAATTCGCATTCAAACTCTTTTCCACTTCCCAAGGTGCTCACGAAGGCTCCGACGTATTCGGGATTGGTTACAATAAGAATATCTGTAATTCCTGCCGTCGTAAGTTGTTTAACACTATGAAAAATCATCGGCTCGTTGCCGACTGGTAGCAGGTGTTTACTGGTAACTTTGGTGAGTGGATGCAAGCGGGTACCGAGACCGCCTGCCAGGATTACCCCTCTAAGCATAGTTTTTTAGCTATGAGCCTCCGCTCTGCTCTCCATTGCATTTCGAGCAGGTTTCTGGTTAATTCGGGACTATAACTCAGGATTTGTACATTTTTAATTCTTTGTCCCTCGTCCGGGGAAAGTAAGTTCAGCAACACCGGACTTATCCAAATCACCCAATCCGAGTTCAATCATACGATCATACTGTGCCTTCGTTGCTTGGGCGAGTGGCAGAGAAATACCCTCAGCATTTGCCAAGTCGAGCGCAATACCTGAATCTTTAGACGCATGTGCTGAAGAAAAATAACACTCGTGGTCCCGCGCTTCCATGTCCTCTCCATCCGTTTCCAAGACCCGCGAATTCGCCCCAGTTTGTGCAAAGACCTCTTGCAACATCGCAAGGTCTAATCCGAGTGCCGCACCTAAACCGAGCCCCTCGGCAAGTCCTGCAGTATTGATGTTCATCACCATGTTGACGAGTGCTTTGACTTGTGCTGCCTGTCCAGCTTCACCGATATAACGGAGCGAGACACTCATTGATTCCAGGATTGGAAGTGCTTTATCGAATGTCGCTTTTTTGCCGCCGCACATGAGGTATAACGTGCCTTCTCTCGCTTGTGTAATACTACTCGCCATGCACCCTTCAAGGCTCTCCGCGCCGTGCTTCGCCGTGAGTTGTTCAATGTCTACATGGACTTGCGGACTAATCGTTGCACAATTAATAAAAACTTTGCCTGATGCGCCTTGAATCAGGCTATCATCTGCATCTTCGGAGAAGATTTGTCGCATCGCCGCGTCGTCTGTAACCACAGTAATGATATAGTCCGCGAGTGCTGTAACCTTCGCGAGTTCTCCAGCAGCTGTTGCGCCGTCAAGTTCTGTTGCGAGTTCTTGCGCTCGTTCGCTTGCCACATCGTACACAACGGTCACGTTAAACCCTTCATCATTGAGGTGTCGGGCGATATTCGCCCCCATTCTACCTACACCTACAACCCCAATTTTATAGTCTGAATTCGCCATGTTTACCTCCGTGCTATTATCAACCTTTACGC
>VXXH01000235.1 GCA_009835515.1 Candidatus Poribacteria bacterium | reverse complement strand
CATCAATTCTACGCGGTTCGGCGTTTCATATACTATTCGCTTGTGCTATTGCATTCGGTATGACGACAACTGCGAAGCGGATCGCAGCTATCGGTTCAGCACTCTTGATGTGTATTGGGATCGTTTTCCTTTACCAACCCTTTTTTTCATCGCTTGGTGGTACCGCCCTATACCTCCTTCTACCCGCCATAATCGTTTTTTCGATTGTTTTTTCGCAGCAAACCTTGTGTGAACGCCTTTCTATTGGTTTAATCGCACTGGGTTTGATTGCGCTCTGTCAACCATTTTTTATCCTGTTTTATCAAACGGGTTTTCAGTTGTTGCTTGCTGGCTTAACAGGGTTTATTGTCGCAGCACACCGTTAGTAGTTAACAGTTATCAGTCGTCAGTTGTCAGTTAAGAGGTTTGCGAAACGATAATATTCTTTGGTAACCGTTATATCTGACTTAGGCGACGACGGTTAGAAGAAAATATCCTTTCATCAAAAACCAGACTGAAAACTGAAAACTGAAAACTGAAGACTATAATGTCAAATAGAGTCCATAATTCCAAGACGCAAAATGTGGTGATAATAGGGGCTGGCATCATTGGTGCTACACTCGGTTATCATCTGTCCCAGCGAAAGGGTGTTACTGTGACGCTCTTGGAGCGAGATGTCCCGGGCGCAGGGGCATCCGGTCACTCTTTTGCATGGGCAAACGCTTTTGGGAAAGATCCACGCGAGTACCACACGCTCAACCGACGTGCGTTAGATATGTGGTACCGGTTGGCATATCAACTTGATGCGGATATTGGTATCCACTATGGCGGTGAAATGCGGTGGGAGAACGACCCGCAACGTGCAACGCAACTGCGTGAACGTATCCAACAGATCCAGACATGGGGGTACCCGTGTCGTCTTATTACCTCAGACGAAATATTAGCACTTGAACCACGTCTACACCCTGGGACTGTGTTAGCTGCATCCTTCTCCGAAGCGGATATCCATATTGAAACCGATACATTTATTGACGTTTGCCTCCGGCGTGCGCGCGAGGCAGAGGCGATTGTGTATGCGCAAACCAGCGTTACAGGCTTTGCCATTCGTGACGGCAATATCGCCGCTGTGAAAACGACCAATGGAGAGTTTTCGTGTGATGTTGTTGTCTTAGCAAGCGGTGTTCAAACGACCGAACTGGCTGCTCTGGTACAAGTCAATATTCCGCAACAACGGAGTCCTGGTATTGTTATTAAGACGACACCGTGTGCCGAGGTTTTACACAATGTGGCAGTTATCCACGCACCGTCAACGGATGAACATCATCAACACCTCCACCTCCGGCAACTATCTGACGGGAGCCTCAGAATCGGGCAGGGAACCCAAGAAGGGATAAACCGTGATGACTCGCAACAGCATGCCGATGCACTTCTTGATCGTGCGAAAACCTATTTGCCAGCGATAGCAGATGCGAAGGCGATTCCGACGCCTGTCGGCTATCGTCCGATGCCGATTGATGGATTTCCGGTACTTGGGTTCACTAAAGCCGTACCGAACCTGTATATTGCGTTAATGCACAGCGGTGTGACGCTTGCTCCTTTGGTGGGTGAAATGGCGACGTTAGAAATTGTAGATAGTACAGAGGTGGATTGGTTTGCGCCTTATCGTCCTGAGCGGTTTGGTGTGAACCCCAAAAGTTAATAGTAGTATTTCAACTTTGAACTTGAGGGGCGGTTCGTAGTCGTGCGATTTTGCGGTGTACGCGAAGAAATCCGCAGAAATACCCAAGCAAAAACACCCCAAATGCGAAGTGCATTATCGCACTGCTTCGCAGCGAGAACAACGGGCAATGAATTGCCCTACTACGAACAGGATCACCTATAAACTCAACATTGAAGCACTAATAGTATGGGACTAGCGAGAACAACGGGCAATGAATTGCCCTACTACGAACAGGATCACCTATAAACTCAACATTGAAGCACTAATAGTATGGGACTTACGTAAATTGAGCAGAAAATCGGAAACCTATTTTGCTGAAAATGCCTTTTAGTGAGAATATTTAGTTGTATTAACCCTCTAAATCCCTTTATCAGGGAGACTGTAAGGGGGATGTATAAGTCCTAAAAAAGAAAAATTTTATCTTAACCTATTTTAGCACATTTGGTATACTCTTATCTATCAGTGAATTGCAGAGGTGCACGGTTGAAGGGTTTTCGGACGACTGTAATACCATTATTTAGACAAAACCTCTGAAATTAAAGCAATGAAGGGGGCAAATATGTTAGGTGCAAGAAAGTTTTCACCGATTCAACTTTTTACGGGAATTGCTATTTCTGTTTCTATCTTGATTTTTGTATCAGTTCTTTTTAGCTTTGGCGGGGAAATCCTCGATGACTTTGATGATGGCGATGCAAAAGGCTGGGAACGCTCCCCACAGAATGAAGATAGCAAGGTCTTCTGGGGTATAGAAAAAGGGAACACTTTCGTCACTTTTGACCCAAAGGGACTCGTGTGGAACGAGGCAATCTCCCAGTTCAATTTTACCGGCGAAGGGTTAAAGGTTGGTGACCCAAACAAATGGACAGACTATGACGTGGAGGTTGACTTGCAGCACAAAGAAATCGCTAACTTC
>VXXH01000609.1 GCA_009835515.1 Candidatus Poribacteria bacterium | reverse complement strand
CAAATATACAGCGCATCCACCTCCCGATCATAAGATATTTTCATGGTTTGTTCCTCTCTTCACTTCCGAAAAATGGCACAGTCTTATCCCTCCAACCCAACTCCTCGAAGATCATTTCCAAGAGTGAGGTTATCCGGTTCAGGAAGACAATCATCATAGGCGGGGAGGAGCAATTCAGGTCTAAGTTGCCGTGTGTACCACCGTAGTCCATTGGCCCTGCCTACCTTTCTCAAGTGCCTGACTTTGGCCGAGTTCAGATGGATTGAGTAATCCCTCAGCACATAGAGTAGTCCCGTGTCGAACGAACGATGATGTAGAGCGCAAAGGGCCAAGCCATTGCTGACTGTATCAAAGCCTTTTGGATGGGCATGTGGCACAATGTGAGCAGCCTCTACAAGGTCTAATTGAATCTCGCACATTGCACACCTGTGGGAGTAAGCTCTTAATACCTCTTGTCTGAATCTTGGGCTCCGAGAATACTCAGTGCGGGTTACCCGGATTCTCTGTCGGTTAACCCTGATTGGTCGCACAAGGGGTTGTCCTAATGGAGTGTTACTATAGACTTCGGCAATCCTTCTCAATGTCCGAGTAGTAGCTTGGTGGAGTGCTGTCGAATTCTCCACATACAAACCGAGAAGATCGGGGCGAAACATGATCACATTTTGGCCATTGGTATCAGTATAAGTTGAGAATCCCTTTGCGTTAGCCTCTTGCATGACCGATAATCGAGTATAGACAGAAAACCGCTGGGCTTCCGGATTTCGATCCAAAAATCTATCTGGGTCCCAAGCACTGAAGGCCTGTAAGTCTGAGGAAAATCCTAAGACGAATACCCTGTCTCCCTGTCTCCTTAGATTGCCTAGTGTCGCTGGCAAATGTCCTGGACATTGGATCCGGTATTCATCAGAAGTACTGCGTCCAGCACCAGCAAAGTGAACGTTTACAATGAATGCATTAACGAATTTGTCCTTGAAGGAGAATCGGTAAGGGTTATTTCCACCTGCAAAATAGACAGAGTCTGTGTTCTGGAGAAAAGCGTCGAACAGCACATGAAATAAGTCTGTTTTGTTTAGTCTAGCCATTTCAAATCACCTCAATAATCATGCTGATGAAATCTCACCAATCAGTTTAGGTTCAATGGAGTACGTCGTTGATATCCACTCGTCAATTTCTTGCAGACGGCAGTCGGTGTAGGAGTCAATGGGATCCGGTGGCACGAAAAGTTCTTTTACAGATGTGGGTATATTCTTCTCACCTGCGTCCTGATTGATACCACGCACCATGGAAATAAAGGAGAATAATTCCCTCAAATCAGCCCAACTGGCACCCAATCCCGATAGAAACACGAAGTCGGCTCTTCGCGTTAGTATAAGCAGTTTTTGATAGTTGAAATTTCCAACATATTTGCCTGCGTTTTTCTTAAAAACAAGCGCAGAATATCTGTGCTGGTGCAGTAATTCTCCGATGGTGGCCAGCTTGTGTAGATGATCCGCTGGAAAGGAAGTAATGGGAGCAAGGAGGTCCTTGAGTAACCAGTTTGTAACGTGGAATCCATCTCCGCGTGTTAGCCAATACCAAAAACATGCGTCTCCTGATGTGATTGCGAGAGCCGCAAATGCTTTTTTATTAGAAGGCAGAGTCACCCAGCCGCATGTCGAGGGGGCAAGAGCACTGCTATTATCGGCCTGTAATACCGGCGGCGGCTCAATATATGTGGAGATGAAATTTCGCGCTGTTGTTGAGAACCCTAATTTGGCTGATTCACCATTTGTACTGTGGGATGAGATTGGCTTTGAAGAACATGACTTAATGTGCAGTGATAGCAGTTTTGCACCGAAACGATTCGACAGGCGAGGAATGCCGAAAGTTTTGGTGGAGATGCCATTAGCCGATTTGTTGTAGGTTACATTGTCCAACAGAAAAGCCCGATAAGCAGAGCGCCATCTCAAAAGACGAGTAGTGAACGAATCACTATCCGTTGAGGAACTGATCCAGATTGTACATCGTTGGCTCACTCCGGAAAAGAGTGCTGCCGGAATGTTATCGAATGAAGAAAACCAATGGGTCCCGCCGTGGGCTAACTGCTCCCGTAGATCAGAGAATCCAAAGCTAAAGGTCAATGAAAGAGGGACAATGAATCCACATCGTCCGCTTTGGTCTGTGATGTGATGTGATCGTAAGACTACGTAACCATAAATATCTGGAAATTTCAGAGATTCCGGGGACTGTACAGCATATCCAAGCGATTTGCTGTTGACATACGGTGGATTCCCAATAATCACATCAAAACCACCCTTGTTCATAATTCCGTAAAACTCGACAAACCAGTGGAAGGGCTGGTGGCTATTGCGCCATTGGGTGTACGTTTTTTCGTTATCTATCTTGACGCCGTAATCTTCGGCCAAGTATTCGTCTAATTCGTCGCGCAGGTCGTCGAGTCGTTCCTTCAATTCCAATTTTGCGTTGGTGTATTTGTCGGCGTCCATGCCGTGGGTGGTTTGCATTTCGCGGAATTGGCGGAAGGCGCGGTCAGCGATTTCTGCGCGTTCTTCAATTTTGGGAAGCGACAATTGTTTTATCAAGTCGGTGCTCAATACCTCTTGAACTTCTTCAATT
>VXXH01000198.1 GCA_009835515.1 Candidatus Poribacteria bacterium | reverse complement strand
TAAAATAATGAATCCAAATCGTAGTACTTTCCAAGTAGAGGGACCGTGTCTCATGGTCTTGCGAAGGAACAATAATGCGCCAACGTAAATTAGGAAACACAGGACTCACCGTCTCTGAAATCGGCATGGGAACATGGGAACTCGGAGGACGCGAATGGGGAGACATCAGCGAAACAGACGCTGTTGATCTCCTCCGTTATGCCTTTGAAAGCGGTGTCACCTACTACGATACGGCAGATCAATACGGTGGCGGACGTGCTGAACAGTTACTCGGCGAGGCTTTCTCCGCACTCGGCAATAGAGTCGTTATCGCCACGAAACTCGGCTATGAATTGGACTCTGATGGCTGGATTAGCCAAGGATGGGAACACCCAGCGTTTAATGTTTCACCTGATTATATCCGGTCAGCCGTTGAAGGAAGCCTCACGCGGTTGAAGCGAGATGTCATAGACATCTATCAATTCCATGGACCACCGCCGGCATCCGCGTGGGATGATGCGTTCGGCACAATGGAAGACCTCAAAATTGAAGGCAAAATCCGATTCTATGGGATGGGTCTCGGTAGTGAGGCAGACGCACTGAAAGCAATAGCAGGGACCGGTATCTCCTCGTTGATGCTCACCTACAACATCCTCACTCAAGAGATGGCGACACCCGTGATGGAAACCGCCGCTGAAAAAGGAGTCGCCATTGTCGTCCGGCAACCGCTGTCGTCAGGACTGCTCTCTGGACAACTCGGACCGGACACTGTGTTTGCAGAAAACGATTATCGGAAAACCTGGTCTCGCGAGAAATTCCTCGCTGACCTGGAACGGGTAAAACAGGTGAAGTCGATCATCGGCGATAAGGCGCGAAGCCTCCCACAAGCCTCCCTCAATTTTATCTTAGCACATCCGGCAGTCTCCTGCGTCGTGCCAGGGATGATGACACCGGCACAAGTTGACGATGGTGTAGCCACTTCAGGGACAGCCCCTCTGCCGGCCACAGTCTTAGACCAATTACGAGACAATTAAGGGAAAATATATGAAGGTTATTGCGGATCTTTGCGTCGTCCCGATGGGTGTCGGCGTTTCGGTCTCAAAATATGTCACTGCGTGTGAGAAGGTGCTACAAGCAGCAGGTTTGGAAACGAAATTGCACGCCTATGGCACAAATATTGAGGGCGATTGGGATGTTGTTTTCGCAGCAATCCGGCGATGCCATGAGATCGTCCATGAGATGGGCGCACCCCGAATCACAACGACACTCAAGTTCGGCACCCGAATTGACAGAAAACAAACGATGGAAGATAAGGTTACCAGCGTCCGAAAACACTTAGAATCACATAGGTAGGTTATACGCTTCAAATGTACAAAAAATCTTTCCTGATAGGCTTAGCAGGCCTGATAAGCTTTCTCATGACAACAAACATTAGTCATGCACAAGAACGTATTACCGGTCCGTGGCTCTGGATGATCACGCTAACCGAACTTAATCAAGGCGGACAGGCTTCTACCGATATTGACTCGCTCGATGAAGCCAGCAAAGGCAGAACCTCCGAAGAACAAATTGCAGAAAACGGAGCGAAAGAAGGCGATCCCGTCAGCGGTTATAAATGGACCCCCGGTGAACTTCCTGCCGATGGAAATATCAATGCGATGCTCGTTGATATAGGAATGACAGAAATCGCTGATTTCAACGATGTCACGTCTTATGCCATTATCATAATCGAATCCGACAGAGAGCAACGTAATGTGACGATGGGCGTTAGCAGCGATGACTCTATCAAAGTCTGGCTCAACGGTGGTGTCGTTCATAAAAACGCAGTCAACCGCGGACGTGGAGGCCCCAATGAATTCCAAGATGAATTTCAGGTTAACCTGAAAAAAGGGGCGAATCTGTTGATGGTCAAAGTCAGTGAACGGGGTGGCGGTTGGGGTATGAACGTCGGCATTGATGCAGATTTCGAGCACAGCCTAAACTTTGATGATTATGAACACGTTGAATTTGACGCTCAGGGAGACCCCATACCCGTACAAGAAAATGAATGGGGCGCAAATAGACGCATTACCGGTCCGTGGCTCTGGATGATCGCACCCACCAAAGCCAATCAAGGCGGACAGGCTTCCACCAATGTTGATTCTCTGGATGATGCCAGCAAAGGCAAAGTCACTGAGGAAAAAGTCGCAAAAAATGGTGCAAGAAAAGGTGATACCGTCGGCGATTACAAATGGACGTTCGGCACCCTCCCAGCAGATGGAAACATCAACGCAACCGTCGTATCAATCGGTATGACAAACGTCGCTGACTTTAATGATGTTACATCCTACGCTTTGATTACCCTTAAAACCACGAAAGCACAGCGCGACGTTACGATGGGTGTCAACAGTGATGATTCTATCAAGGTTTGGCTCAACGGTGAAGTCGTTCATACAAACGCCGTCAACCGCGGACGTGGGAACGCAAACACCTTCCAAGATACGTTTGATGTTGACCTCAAACGCGGCAGTAATCTGTTGATGGTGAAGGTCAGTGAGCGCGGCGGTGGATGGGGCATGTACGTCGGCATTGATGCAGATTTCGCTCTCACAAGCACACCAGGTTCTTTGTCCGTTGAACCTACGGGTAAACTTATAAC
>VXXH01000357.1:16062-17267 GCA_009835515.1 Candidatus Poribacteria bacterium | reverse complement strand
GCTGCGTAGCGTGCCTATATCAAAGATTTTTATGGCAACCCAAAATCAATTATTTGAAGGACATACCGATTTCATCGCGACCCGCGGTGTTAGAGAATATCGCGAGACGATTCCCGTCTGGGTAAACGCAAACGATGTTGTATTGGAAATCGGCTGCGAGTGGGGCACAACAACAACCTTGATCGCACCGCACTGTAAAAGAGTTATTGGCACAGACATCAGTCTGAAATGTATTGAACGCGCGAGGGAAAGGCACCCCGAACTCGATTTTACGGTACTTGACGGCTTCGACGTTAGGGCAGCACTTGATCTCGGTGAACCGTTCAGCAAAATTTACATCGATATGTCTGGAATATCAGGCTACAATTCGCTGCTCGACACGATCGCGCTGCTGACCTCTTATGCTACGGTCCTTCGTCCGCAGGCAATCATTGTTAAAAGTAGTTCACTAAAACGTTTCGTGGGACATTGCCGCGCGTGGCGTTCGCCGAAGAATTAGTCATAAGAAAAAATGAAGAAAAATTAGTTTGGATGCACCAAATAAGTAAGATCCCGTTTTATAAAAGTGCTTGTACTTTAAAAAAAGTGAAGGGAAGTTGATGTCAATGCAACAAACTAAACAACAACTTGATAAAGCGAGTTTGATATGATTCCTGATGATGTGTACGTACACCAAACGGTAGAAGGTGATGTCGAGGCATTCAACGAGCTCGTCAATCGGCACCACTCAAAGATTTATGGGCTTGCTTACCGGATGCTCGGTAATCCCGATGATGCCGCCGATGCGACACAAGAAACATTTTTAGAGGCATATAAGTCCGTTAAAACGTTCCAATTTCAGTCCCAATTCGGCACTTGGCTATATCGTATCGGCATCAACACGTGCCAACAGTATATCCGTAAATTGCAATCGAACGAGCGCAAGCTTACCGCTTATACCAGAGAGGCGGAAATCCATGATCCCGCTTCTGAGAATGACTCACCTGAACGCGTGGCGATTAAAACTGAACAGAATGAGGTCGTTCAAGACGCTATCGGTCAGTTACCGCCAAAGCAACGCGAGGTTGTCACGCTCTATTACATGCAACACATGAAGTATCGGGAAATTGCGGAGATATTGAAATGTTCAGAGGGCACAGTCGCCTCTCGGTTGAACCAGGCGTTGAAAAATCTCAAGCGGAAGCTGAGCAAATACTATCTCCAAG
>VXXH01000357.1:0-16052 GCA_009835515.1 Candidatus Poribacteria bacterium | reverse complement strand
TTGCGAACAGACTCTTAAGAATTTGCCTCACTTCGTCGTAGAAGAAAGTCCAGAGGCAATAGATCGAGTTTCTGCAGGAACGTCGCGGCGCGCAGTTTTGGAGCATCTTCGGAGCTGCCCAGAATGTCAGAGGACCTATGAAGCACTGTGGCACACTGCCGATGTCCTGGAGAGTGCAGATGAACCCGTCCCACCGCCGGAATTAGTGGGCAACATTCAGCAGCACGTACGTGAACTCCATCAACGGAAGCAACTGATATTCTTTGCGAATCCACTGGCATGGTGTCTTGATCGGTTGAAGTTGGATTTCTCTCCGAGGGTTGTTAACGCTACAGCACTAATTTTCTTTTTTCTCGTCTCCGGTTTTGCCGCGAAATTTGCGTTCTTTACAAACCCATCCGAACCCGAATCTGGCTTGATAGCGATGAAAAAGACGATGCTCCAGAACATTAGAATCTCCACATCTCCGTGGGCGGTGCTTAAAGATACCGAGACACAAACGGAAGACGAACGTATGTCGGAGCAGCCGGTAATTGCTGTACAAGATGAGCCTAATCACTTCTTTAATCCAGCACGAGTTTCATCGAAGGTATGGCACGCGGACACTGTAGATGCTAATAGACAAATGGGTGAAGCCAGTGTTGCTAATTATTTACAAGACACGGTAAGCGAAAAGTTAACTGTGTTTTGGAATCACATTAAAACAGAATAGCAGCAAATCATAGCACCCTTGCACTCCAGATGAGGTTTAACAAATAAATTGGGTAATTGTGGCGATACGATGTGCGATAATGTGCTTCGCGTTTTCGCTGGATGCCTTCTACTTCTGTATCAACATCTTTCGCGTCGCTGTGAAATCCCTTGCCGTTAACGTATAAAAATAAATACCGCTCGCAACCGCCTCACCGTGCTCATTTCGACCATTCCAATACGCCGCACGGCTTCGACTCCTATACACTCCTGCTGACTGATGCCCGAGTTCCAATGTCCGAACCAAGACACCGTTCACAGAATGGATATACAACGTCACATCCGCTGGCTCGGCGAGTTGATACGGTATCCACGTTTCCGGGTTAAACGGGTTCGGATAGTTGACGAAAAGAACGGTTTCTTTCGGCAGCAAGAGAGCAAGAAACTGCTCCAACACTGCTATCCCCTGCAAATAGGTGGGATCTGTGAGTGCCATTTGGCGCGCTTGCCTCAGCAGATCTTGCACCTCTGCTGCAGTGAGCCCTTCAAGAACTGACGGATGTAAGGTAGGCGCAGCAGCCGCACCTTCTCCTAACGCGCTGGCAACCAAGACGAGGTCCGAAATATTGACGATTTCATCGCCGTTCACATCCGCCCTACTTTTCCCTGTCTGCCCAAAGCTTGAGGCGACTAACACCAGGTCCTGGATATTCACTACACCATCGCCGTTGACATCCAGCGGATTTTGAACGGTTAGAGTATCATCCGCTCTAAGCGTGTAGTCCTGACGTGTGATATTTCCATACACATCAATCACTTGGAGTGCTATGTCGTTGACTCGGTGTGCCGTCAATGCCGGTGCGTCAAATTCAATGGTGCTACTGTGGGCATGTCCGTCCTTACAACTGTGCAATTTGGTACCAGATGCGGGGTCTTCTGCAGTCGTTGGAACAAGTAATTGGATTTGATGGATACCATCTACATCGGTCACCTCAAATTGGAGGCGAAGGTTTTCAGCGTTTGGCGTGTAAGACGATGACGTGAGCATCTGTAGTATTGTGGGTTCATTGAAGGCGGTTTGGTCAGTGTTAAAGAAGCGACTCGCAGCTAACCAACCCGCGGCACATGGAGATAGTCGATCAGGTGCCGCGCCATAGGACATAATAAAGGCATCGTTGCGGAAGTCGTGCTCTAAGCCGAAGGCGTGCCCAAGTTCGTGCGCCGTCACTTGTGTGCCAATCTCGCCATCAAAACACGGACCGGATGCCGGAACGACTGCGTATCCGCCACGTTTTCTTACTACGGTTTCATCTTCAAGCCAATGACCGCCACCGACCCCGCATGTATTCTCTTCTTCGATGGCTTCACTGCTGATGTCCACAACGATAAGATAGGCGTGCTTCTCCATATCAAACTGAGACGCAATTTCGGTATAGACCTTGTTTTGTGTTTCTGTATGATAGTACCAATCGTTAGACTGTCCGTCAACGCGATAGACAAGTGTATCTCCGTTCTCATCGGTTTCAAAGGTGAAGGTTTTCCGACCGAATCCGTTGATTTCCATCTGGTTGGCATAGAAACTTTGCACATCTCTTATGAGCGTATCGAGTTTATTCCAAATATCGGGTTGTATGCTGCGATCGCGGGGGAGGAAATAGATAATCCGTACCATATCGTGAGGCGTGGAATCGTAAGGTGTGATGTCCCAAATTCGGAGTGTCTCGTCGTCGCCACCGCTAATGAGCGTATCCGTCTCTGGGGAAAAGGCGACAGCATTCACCCATCCTCTGTGTTCTGTGAGCGTGGCTATTTTTTCGCCGCTCTCAACTTTCCAGAGGTTCACAGATTTGTAACCCGTGCTGGCGAGCGTGCTGCTATCGGGTGAAAAATCAATCGCGGAGACGGTCGCGTCAGTAGAAAGCGTGCCGAGGTGTTCCCAATTTTCTACTTTCCACAACTCAATTTCTCCAGTATACCCGGCACCAGCAAGGATTTTACCATCGGGAGAAAACTTAACCGTATAGACAGACGCGGCATCACCTATGAATTGTGCAATAATCTGTCGCCTTTGAACGTTCCAGACGTTAATCTGCCCGGTCTCGTCGCCCGTAGCAAGCAATCGTCCATCGGGTGAGAAGGCAACCGCGAGCACCCATTTACCGTCTTCAAGCGTACCTATCTCTGCCCGCGTTTGGACACTCCACAATTTTACATCGACACCAGCGGTAGCCAGCAGTTGTCCATCATCGGAAAAATCAACCGCTTTGACTTGTGAACGACTTCTGTTGACAATGTGTTCAAAGGTCGCAACACGCCTTTTGCGTGGAATGTCCCATAATTTACAGGCGTAGTCATCACCGCCACTCACAAGTAATTGACCATCTGGCGAAAAAGCAACGCTATTGACAGTATCAGCGTGTGAACCTAACGTCGTCACGGTATCGTTTTGCAAGTCCCATAACTTTACCGCACGATTACCGCCGCCACTCGCAGCAACGGAAGCATCCACTGGGGAGTATGCCACTGTTTTAACACTACCGTTATCCCTAAAGTAGGTGTGTTCTTGGGCAAATACAGTGAACGGAAACGTGAACAAAAGGATTATTGTAAAAAAGAGATGTTTGAACGGCATAGGATGGGTTTCCTAAATCAGGCACCGGATGGAAGAACGGAAGGTCGGAAGAAAGGGTTTTCCCCGCACCCTTGCGACCTTCCACCTTTCCGACCAAGTGTCTTCTAATGTTTCAACTGCCGCGCGAAGGAAAGAATTTTGTATAAGTCTCAGTTCATAAATTACTGCGCTTCTGCCATAGGGACATCCCACTTTTCGGCGCACTCGCGAAGCTGCTGGTAGATGGTATCCGGTATATCAATACCGTTTGCGAGGCGATCTGCTCGTGAATTGGCTTCAAAATCACCGGGAACTAACACCTCATCAAATCCGTGGGCAGGCGGTGTCGCTTTGATAGCATCCAAAAATGCGCGCACACCTTTCTGGTATTCCGCAAGCGGTGTGAACGCGTTGACATCTATCACTTGGATATGGAGACCACTCATCTGCCCAGCCTCAATATTAAACGTTCCACCCAACCCACCAATCAGTGCGACGAACAAGGAAAGTGCATAGCCTTTGTGCCTGCCGAATGCGAGCAGATTACCGCCATCGTTGTATTCAGCAGTTTTAACGGTAGGATTCCCGTGTTTATCCACAACACAACCTTCGGGAAGGTCTCGATTTTCACTGGCCGCGACGTAGGTTTTGCCGTTTGCGATCACGCTCGTCGCGAAATCGATCAGAAACGGTCTGTCATCACCGGTCGGGATACCGATAGAAATCGGGTTCGTACCGAGCGCACCAAGGGCACCACCAAAGGGCAGAATCCGCCCCCCGCCCTTTGAACCGCCACCGACTGTGATAATTCCAATACATCCGGATTCAGCGGCTTCCTGACCGTATTCACCGAGTCTGCCGATATGTCCCGTCCGGATGAGTGTCGCGAAGCAGGTACGTCCGCTTTTCGCCTTCTCAATAGCGCGTTGGATTGCATAGCGAGCGGTATAGTGTCCGAAACCGCCCTCGCCATCAATGTGCAGTGTGTTGTCGGTTTCCCGAAGGACATTCGGCTCGGCAGCAGGACGGAGACCACCGTTTTCAATCCCTTCAAGATAGGAGGGGATCCGAAGCACGCCGTGTGAATCGTGTCCAGCGAGATTGGCTTTTATCAAAATTTCGTCAACATTATCAGAGATTTGCTGTGGTTTGCCTGCGGCGTCAAAGAGATTATTTGTGAATTTCTGGAGGTCTGCGGCTTCAAATATATGCCTTTCCATATTTTTAACTTTCCTTGCGGTTCGGTGGGGCGGGTCTGAACCTTAGCGTGCCTTTACGTATATCCGCGCTCCATTTCATTACGCGCTATGGATCTTGCAGGCGGGGCTTGCAACCCCATCCTCTGATTGCTGACTGCTGACCGTCATCTCTAATTTTCCTTGCGATTTGGTGAAGCGAGTCTGAATCAGAGCGGACCGTAGTGTGCTCTGTCATCATCTTCAACGGCATCTTCACCGATGGAAACTTCTAATTCTTCTGCGCACTCTTGAAGTTGATTGTAAATCGTATCGGGTATCTCAATCCCTTCTTTGAGTCGCGCTTCACGGGAACGGGCTTCAAAATCACCGGGGACTAATACTTCGTCGAAACCTTGTGCTGGTGGTGTCGATTTGATGCCATCTAAGAAGGCGCGCACGCCTTTCTGATATTCTTCAACTGGTGTGAAGGCACTAACATCAATTACCTGCATAAAGGTGCCGTTCATTCTGCCGCTCTCAACGTCAAACGTTCCAGCCAATCCACCGAGGAGGCATGTGAACATCGCAAGCGCATAACCTTTATGCCGCCCGAATGCGAGAAGCGCGCCGCCATCATAGAAATCGGCTGGTGTGGTGCTTGGCATTCCATCTTTGTCAAGAATGCAACCCTCCGGCAAATCTATCCCTTTACTCCGTGCGACTTGGATCTTTCCTTCCGCAATCATACTCGTGGCGTAGTCAACGATAAAAGGAGAGTCGTCGCCAGTCGGTACGCCTATAGCGATAGGGTTCGTCCCGAAAGCCCCTTGCGCACCGCCGTAAGGCACCGTCGGTCCCGCCCTTCTACCGCCATTTCCAACGGTGATCAGTGAGATACATCCAGCTCTTGCCGCCGCTTCCGCATATTCGCCTAACCGTCCGATATGTCCAATGTTACTGATGCTGACGCTACAGGAGACAGCGGATTTCGCCTTCTCAATAGCTCTATGGATTGACCAACGTGAGACGTAGTGTCCAAAGCCGCGTTGTGCATCAATGCGCAAGGTATTCGGAGTCTCAGCGAGGATTTCGGGTTCTGCGGTAGGGTTTAGATGTCCGGCATCAATACCGCGTAAATAGGCAGGAACGCGTAGGAGACCGTGTGAATCATGCCCCGCAAGGTGGGCATTGACAAGGATTTCGGCAACATCCTCCGCGATGTGCCGTGCCGTGCCTGCGGCGACAAATATGTTTCGTGCAATTGCGTGGAGGTGGGGTGCCTGAAGTTGATGCGTCTTTTCCATATATTAGGTCCTTTGATACAAATTTAGTTAGCAGTGTGGTAGCTGCTCGAAACTGTGTATCTTATTTTATGGCATCTGCTTTTTTTGTCAATAGGAAAAGAACAACATTTGTTAACATGCTTGTAGCCGCGGTTTGCAACCGCGCCAAAGAAAGGAATATTCTTAAATAGATGCGTGGAAAATAGATAGGAATAGGGCTACTCGGTTGCCTTTAATGGTTAACTGGATAGCCCTTGGTAAGGTGTGCTATTTACGATCTCGCCGAAATATAAAGACCTTATTCAAAATCACCGACCCGCACGGCTTGGGGTGGGCGCGTCGGAAGTTCTCTCTCGGCTAACCTGTGTTCAGGAATATAATCGGAGTAATCGGAAATCGAACCGTGTGTCAATGCATACACCGCGACGTTCGTCATGAAACGGTAGACCCCCGGTGAATAGTGTACACTGCGTGTTGGGATACTCACTGTCTCCATCGCGCACATATAGTCACGGCGGTTAACAATCACCGCCAATCTATTACCGACGGAAACACCTTCAAGATAGTTCCGTTTCGGTGGCCGTGTGCCCCACCAGAAGATATCAAAACCGATAGGTGGACCACCCATTCGATAGAAGTTATTATAGATTTCGTGGTTGTTGGAGATCCGTTCAACTTGATACTCAGGCATGACGTAACGCATCTGTGCGAGAAAGAGGCGCACCATCGCTTGTGCGGGTGCATTCACACCACAGTCGTCAAAAACGAGAAACCCACCTTTCTCAACAAGGTAGCGACGCAGACCAGCGGCTTCAGACTCAGTAAGACTGCCACTCATTTTACCGGTCCCGTACTGCCATCCAAAGAGTTTCCGAGAGCGGACGAGCGATGGATCATGTCCTGTCATAAAGGCGAGCGGCGTTTTGAAGAGATTGGCATCGTTGAGCTTTACCGCTCCGCCTTCAACGTTCATATCAGTTCTGATTTTTGTCCGTTCGTTGAGCCATTGCGTCAATGCGTTGAGCGCGGAAGCATCCGCCCACCAGTCAGAAAGATCGTGCCGTACCCGTGCAAAACGGAGGACACCGCGAATATCCTTTCCTTTACCGATGACGCGTCCACCCGGCTCCCCTTTTGGTAACGGCAGCACTTCGTCATTACCGAGTACGATGTGCTCAACGACATCGCTGAGTGCTTCACGTGCGGCACCAACGTTTTTAACCATTGAGAGTCCAGGAGGGTGTTGGAAAGCGATTTTTACTTGTACGGGGCTGCCTGCGACACCACGATTGACGTTCGCCAATCTAACGGAAGGGACATTCGCCACGGGTGCGGAGAACGCCAAAGCATTGAGGGTATCCGATACTGTCAGATCTGCCTGTATTAAGACTGTCGGTACAGGTTCGTTCGGTGTAATAACTCTCGGCACATTCGGATCAATCGGTGGATTGACCTTGAGCGTCTGTTTTGAAATTTCGAGCACCGTTCGCGGTTGGAAAACAAGTTTTTCGGCAAACACAGGCGTTACACGCCGTGGCATTTGAACTTGTTCAACAACAGCGATGTTTCTCGCTGGCACAGTCGGCTTAATAGCAGGTTTGACGATAGGCTTCCGCACCTTCGGACTCGGCGGTACTTTGAGTTGGAGCACTTCGGCATTTATGAGTTCTCGGAATCGTGGCGTTTGCACGATCAGATAAATACCTGTAACAAACGCGATGACAAGATGGAATGCCACGGAAATCATGAGGGCACCTGAAGTTCTTTTCGCATGCATTCGTCATCACCTCCAAAAGAGAATAGGGACGGGGATAGGGCTATCCAGTTGCCTTTGATGGATAACTGAACAGCCCTGGATAAAGTGAGCGGATTTTAACTGCGCTCACACACAAAGTACTATTTAAAACCACTAACCCGCGCTGCTTGAGGCGGACGCGTCGGGAATTCCGTCTTAGCCAATGCGTCTTCAGGTACATAACCGGAGTAGTCGGAAATCTGACCGTGCGTTAACGCATACACCACGACGTTTGTCATGAAACGATAGACACCGGGTGAATAGTGGACATTACGTGTTGGCAGACTCACCGACTCCATTGCGCACATATAATCACGACGGACAACGATAACCGATAGTTTGTCACCTATGGAGATACCTTCGAGGTAATTCCGTTTCGGTGGACGCGTACCCCACCAGAAGATGTCGAACCCGACCGGCGGACCGCCCATTTCATAGAAGTTGTTGTACACTTCGTGATCGTTAGGGATTCGCCCAATCTGATATTCCGGCATGACGTAACGCATCTGTGCGAGGAAGAGGCGCACCATTGCCTGTGCGGGTGCGTTCACGCCGCAGTCGTCAAAGACGAGGAATCCGCCTTTCTCGACGAGGTAGCGACGCAGCCCCGCCGCTTCACCGTCACTGAACCGACCATCCAACTTACCGCCACCGTATTGCCGTCCAAGCAAGTTACGAGAACGGACGAGTGACGGATCGTGTCCTGTCATGAACACAAGTGGCGACTTGAGGAGATTGGCATCGGTGAGTTTCAATGCACCGCCTTCAACGTTCATGTCAGTTTTGATTTTTGTCCGTTCATTGAGCCAATGTGTCAATGCGTTGAGCGCAGAAGCATCCGCCCACCAATCGGAGAGACTGTGCCGGATCCGTGTGAAACGGAAGACCCCTTGGATGTTTTTCCCTTTACCGATAACGTGTCCGTACGGTTCACCTCTCGGTGCAGGTGGCACTAAGACAGAACCGAGGTTGATCCTTTTATTAACAGCCTCAATGCTGCTGTTGACGGCACCGACATGTTGAACCATTGCGAGTCCGGGTGAACGTTCAAAAGTGACTTTCACTTGGACTGTGCTGCCCGCGACACCGCGTCCGATGTTAGCCGGTCCAGCAGAAGGTGCACTTGCTACAGGCGCAGAGAGCGCTAAAGCATCAGGCGCGTCTGATACGGGTATGTCCGCGCGTGTTACAACCGCTGGGACGGGGGCGTTGGGTGTAACGATTTTCGGCACATTTGAATTGATGGGTGCCTTGACTTTGACAGTCTCATTTGAAAATTCAAGTACTGTTTTAGGTTGGAAATTTAGCTTATCATTAAACACAGTTGTTACGCGAGGTAGCACTTCCACCGGTTCAACAACGACAGGACTTTGTGTCGGGACAATCGGTTTAAAATCCTTCTTGATAATAGGGTTCCGAACCGTAGGCTTTTTCGGTTTTATAGGTTCGAGAATTTCCGCACCTATGAACTCTTGGAACTGCGGCGTTTGTGTGATCAGGTATACGCCAACAAGGAACGCAGCGACCGCGTGGAGCACCAAGGAAGTCATGAAGGCACTTGAGGTTCTTTTTGCACGCATTCGTCTTTACCTCCAAACAAATAGTAGTTGTTGAGGTAAGCGCAAGTTCTGTGCCAATGCGAAAACGCTAAATTTGGGGGTAATACGCAGTTTAACTGCACGAAAAGGGACAATCGCCGCTTTAAACTGCACAAAAACGGGCTATTTTCGGTGGATTATTTAGGCGGAAACAAGGACAAAGATGTCCGGGAAGAACTATCCTCTATATAGGGTACGCATCTGTTGGATGACTTTAGGTAATTTGGCAATAACTGCATTGATCTCCGCTTCGGTTGTATTTCTACCGAGGGAGAAGCGGACAGTGCCTTGCGCTAAACGTGGCGGTAAACCGAGCGCGGCAAGGACATGCGACGGCTCCATAGAGCCAGAGGTACACGCGGACCCCGTCGAGACACAGATACCCTCCATATCTAACCGTAAAATGAGGCTTTCACCCTCTACATTTTCAAAGGAAACGTTAAGGGTGCCGGGCGCGCAGTGGTCGGGATGTCCGTTGTAGTGCAGCCGATCAATGTATGTATCTAAACCTTCACGCAGTTGATGTGTTAAGGAGGCGAGATGCTGCGCGTAGGTGTCCTGTTCCTGTTTCGCAAGTTCAGAAGCAATGCCGAGTCCGACAATCGCGGGGACGTTTTCGGATCCAGCGCGGCGGTTGCGCTCATGTGCGCCACCGTGGACGAGGTTCGCCAGCCGAGTGCCACGACGGATATAAAGAACACCAATGCCTTTGGGCGCGTAAATCTTGTGTCCGGAAAATGCGAGAAGGTTCACGCCGAGTGCCTGAACATCCATCTCCAATTTGCCGACCGATTGCACGGCATCGGTGTGGAAAGGAATGTCGTGTTCTTGTGCGATCTCACAGATTTCCGCAAGCGGTTGGATCGTACCGTTCTCGTTATTGACGTGCATAATGGAGATCAACACTGTGGTATCGCGGACTGCGTTACGGAGTTGTTCAATGCTAATCCGTCCGTGTCTATCAACGGGAAGATAGGTTATCTCGAAACCGCGTTGCTCCAAATACTGGCAGGTATGTAAAACAGCGTGATGCTCTACTGAGGAGGTGATGATATGATTACCTTTACCTCGGCTCTTTTGCAACTCGGTCAGTCCTTTGATGGCGTGGTTATCTGCTTCGGTGCCGCTCCCTGTGAAGACGATTTCACTTGGACTTTTAGCACCGATGAGTTCGGCGACCTGTTCGCGTGCGGTGTCAATCGCGGTGCGTGCTTCGCGTCCGTAGGCGTGGATACTGGAGCCGTTGCCGAATGCCTCGGTGAGATACGGCATCATCGCATCTCGGACTTCGGGACGGAGTGGTGTTGTAGCGTTATAATCTAAGTAGATACGTTCCATGTTTTTTGTCTATGTTTTCCCAAGAGAAGTTTATTCGTATGTTCGGTGGTTCCAAAAGGTTATCTGATTCGGCTGAATCTCAATATCTGGCACGGACTGACCTCCGCGGACCTGTCCGTTCGCGTCCAAAAAGGAGAGATTGAGCGTATGCGTGCCTGCAGGGAGTGGCATCCGTACCATAAAAATCTGGTTTGGAAGCGTTTGCCAAGAACGTGTATCCGCCTGCTCTGTCAAAACGCCAGCAAGGTTCGTAAGGAGACCTAAAGCTTCATGTTTCTTATTTGCCTGTCGGGTCAGTAAGTATTTCCCTACAGCGCGTACTAACGTTCGCAAGAGAATGATAGGACGTTGGGCATTGAAGGTCTCAATCGCGATGTTTTCTACATCCTCGACAAGGATGCCTCTTGCTGGTTCCTGTTTTTCCACTGCAACCTTGATCCCTGCGAAGCGCGGGCGGTGAGAATCAATTGTCGGCATCGCGATGCGTAAAAGATATTCCAGTTTGACATCCTCAAAGATCATCCCTTCGCGTCCTATCAGTGTCGGTACAAACTTTTCATCTTCCACATCATCTGTTTTTAGGATTGGAAATGTCAAAGACTCCTCACTTTTGGAAGGAACGTAGCCACTTTCGTAAAAGAGAATCAGTTCACCAGTATTTTTAGGATATAATGGCGGCTCGCCGTACTGGTCCCGGTAACGTTCAAATTCATCGGTAAATCCAAGTTTACGTGTCAATCGGACCAGGGCATTGCCGATGTCGTCTGGCGTTTCCACGCCAGTTTTCTCTGATGCGTTTTTATAGTATTCAGCGGCTTGTTTGTAAGAAATCAAGGCATCATTCCACTCACCGGCAGCTTCAAAGAATATACCAGAAAGGTGTGCAAGAAATCCGGTTCCGAAGAAATCATACTTTTCGTCTTCACCCTTGAAATAGTTGATCAGAGCCGTGGCACGACGGCACTCTACCAATGCCCCGTCTAATTGATTCAGATAGACATAATTGAGTGCCCGATAATAGTGGCTCAAAAGTCGTTCATACTGAGTCCCGGAATATGGACGTAGTTTGTCAGAGGTAACCAATGCACCTAACTCTTTTTTTACCTCTTTGGTATAGCGATCCTCTGCAATATCTCCGGCTGTGTCAAGTGCCGTATTGCTTTCCGCAAAATGGTTAGCATAATGGGCAACCAGCCCCAGTTCAAATTGGTACGGGATATCTGGCTTTTTCGGTGCATGTTTCTGAAGGTAGGTGTAAGCATCCTTTGGCGTGCCTGCCTCCAACGGTTCTATGGCTTCTTGAAACTTATAGCCAGCACAGCCTATCATCAAACAGGTAATAAACAGGAAGGGCAGTGTTTTGATCATCTGTCTCCGTGAATTTTAAAGAGCGTCGTGGGCAGGCACGGGGACCTGCCCAAACAAGTAGGATCAACAAAGTGAGCATAGAGACTTGCCCAAATAGACGCATCGCGAACGACCTACATTTTAAACTTGCTTCGTCCGATAAACTTTTTAATTTTTTTCTGACCGATCCAGATTTTCTCATTGGTCTCAATGTTCGTCAACGTGAGATCTGTCTGATAGAAGACGACCTGGTCGCCCCCTTCACGGTCTTCAATGGTGTTGATTTCACCCGTCATCATGTAATCGGCACCGAGTTCGCGCCCCATCCGCTTAACGGTTTCTAACGCAGAGAACTCGCCTTGGTCGGCGCGTTCTTCGCGAATCTCGCCGCGTTCACTCGAACTGGAGACAGTCCGAACCTTTCCAGAATTGATAAAGGCACGCTCAATATCGGAGATAAATGTAGCGACAGCAATATGCTCCATGCTTTTATTACGGATGCCGCCAACAATCACGACCGGTTTGCTACCGGCACTTATACCGTGGTCGTTAATCCAAGGGTGGTTCAAACAATCCCCAATGATCCCTTCCGCTACCATACGCGAATCTGTATCGTTCCAACGTCCGGACAAATCTATTGTGGTGTCGGTATCAACACGGGTAACCTGTTTAGAGGCACTGCAACCGCTAAAAACTATTATTCCGATCAGCAAAACATAGATTGTAAATCTATAAACGGCAGATTTAGCTGCCAAAATCTTATACATTAGGAATGCTCCTTTCTTTCTGGTTATCAGTTTTCAGTTGTCGGTTGTCAGTTGGTTATCGATTAAAGAGGAGATTCTTGTAACTGATAACCGATAACTGAAAGCCTGCGTAGCAGGCGAACCGACAACCATTTAAAAATCTAAGTCGGCTTCCTGAACGATTTTGTCGACGAAGGTATCAAGTGCCATCGCGCCGATGTCGCCTTCATCTCGCCCGCGAACGCTAACCGTGCGACTCTCCTCCTCACGTCCACCAATAATTAACATATACGGCACACGTTGCAAACGGGCTTGGCGGATCTTCGCGCCGATCTTATCATCGCTGTTATCCAATGTAACGCGACACCCCTTTTGCAACAAAAGTTGCTCGACCTCTCTACCGTAGTCAACGAAACGTTGGCTAATCGTCATTACAACACATTGCACCGGAGAGAGCCATGTCGGGAAGGCACCCGCATAATGCTCAATAAGCATCGCAATGAACCGTTCAAAACTCCCACAAATCGCACGGTGGATAACGACAGGACGCTTTTCAGACCCGTCGGATGCGACATAGATCAGATCAAACCGTTCAGGGAGTTGGAAATCGAGTTGCACGGTGGCACACTGCACATCTCTGTTCAGTGAATCACGGACCTGAAAATCGAGTTTCGGACCGTAGAACGCCGCTTCACCGGGATCGATGGTATACTCAACCTGATTGTTCTTCAACACATCTTCAAGTATCACCTCTGCGCGATTCCAAACGTCCACGTTCCCCATAAACTTCTCCGGATTACGTGTGCTCAAATCGCATCGGAACGGCAGATCGAAAGTGCCATAAATCCTTTGGAAAAGTTCAAGGATCCGTTCATATTCATCAGCGATCTGGTCTTCGGTGACGAAGTTGTGAGCGTCATCCTGACACATTTGACGGACACGCGATAAGCCAGTCAGCGTGCCTGTGGCTTCGTTACGATGCAGCACACCTTGGTCGTGCAGGCGATAGGGCAGATCACGGTAGCTGTGGCGCGCACTTTTATAAATGAGCATGTGCGCCGGACAGTTCATCGGTTTGAGTGCACTTGCCGACTCGCCATCTTCGCTCTCAACGACAAACATATCGTCTTTAAAGTGTTCCCAATGCCCAGAGGTTTTCCAGAGGCTGCTGTCATAGATGAGCGGTGTCCGTACCTCCTGATACCCTTCGCTGAGATAGAGTTTTCGGACCTTTTCAGACAAGAGATTATAGATAAGTGCGCCTTTCGGAAGCCAAAACGCACTCCCCGGCGACTCTGGGTGCATCTGAAATATTTCGAGCTCGCGTCCGAGTTTACGGTGGTCGCGCTTGGCGGCTTCCTCGCGTTGTGTCAAATATGCCTGAAGGTCGGCTTTGGTCTCCCATGCGGTGCCGTAAATGCGTTGCAACTGCTCGCGCTTGCTATCACCGCGCCAATAGGCTCCAGAAACGCGGAGCAGTTTGAAATACCGGCATTCGCTCGTTTTTTCAACGTGCGGTCCTTTACATAAATCTGTGAAATCACCGTTGTGATAGATAGAAACACCTTCGTCAGCGACGCCCTCATCGCTCGCACTGACTTCCCGATCAGAGATGCCATCGATTAATTCGAGTTTGAATTTTTGGTCTCGTTCGCCAAACCATTCGCGAGCATCGTCGTAGGTCCAGGTCTCCTGTTCAAAAGGCACATTGGCTCTAATCATCGCCTTCATGTGCTTTTCGATTTCCGGGAAATCTTCGGGTGTAATCGGACGCGGCACCTCCATATCGTAATAGAACTCGTTTTCAATCGGCGGTCCGATTGCGAGTTTTACGGTCTGTTCGCCATCTGGAAATAGTTGTTGTACGGCATACGCCATGATATGCGCGGTCGAATGGCGTAGGCGTTGTAAATAGTCTTCAGGTTGATTGGGTTCACGCATTGCGGTTTACTCTCTATATATCCGTTCGTGTGGGTTTCAAAATTTGGTCTTGATAGACTTAACGTCTCTTTTTCTGCATCGTTTACGAAATAATTTTACATGATATAGGTGGGAAATGCCAATTAAAAAATCCGTAAGATTAAAACCGCTGCGTTTCGGGTGGATTTATTGGAGTGATGGTAAGGTCTACTATGTAAAGGACGCTGTTATTCCAAATCACATAGGACGCCAGCGTAGTTTCCACTAACGGCTATACTCATCGGGTGGAATGTTCCGAGTGTTGTAACAGCTAAAAAACGATCCGTGTGACTTTCAACAAGGTCAATAATAGAGAAGAAACCCTTTGCATTTAAGGCATAAAGCCGATCCCCTGAAATTTGAAAATCTGTAAGAGCACCCACTTTATCTTCAGCGGATATCTTATGGCTCCATTGGTCTTGAGCGACTAAAAGCACGTTTCCTGCGTCAGCGGCATAAACATCTGTACGTTTTCCAAGATTGACCATGTAGAGATACGCGAGACAGTTTCCCGTCACGTCGTAGTGCTCAAGCATACCGCCACGCCGCACGTAGTTTGATCTGGGCCAGACAATCGTAATATCTGGATTTGCGCCGCTGTAATTAGCAAATACCAGATAGTCCTTTGAAAATCGGATCTTCCCATATCTACCACCACATAACTCCAGGAAGTTGCCATTTTGATACGCAAGTAGTACTTGCCAAGACTTGGCTCTCTGAATCGGTTTTACTGTGGAGCCCTTAGGGATAAGCCCTAAAAACCAGAATTGCGGCAATGCAACAGCATCAACGAATTGGGGGTTCTCTCCTGCTAAATCAAAGATGTGCAGATGGTCATCGGTATCCATAACATATAGGTAAGATTCATGAACGTCAAAATCTTTGATTTTGTTTGTATGATTTAAGCGTACAGTAGATTGGAAAGCTGGACGCGTCGGATTTGAGACATCGACGACATAAACCCTATAACGACTCTCCACATAAACCTGATGTCCAGATACGCGTGCCTTGCCAATATCATCGGAGAACGCGAGAGATGTCATATAGGCTGGATGCTGGGGGTCAGAAAGTTCAATGATGTGCAGGTGCTGTGCTGTCGTAACGTAAGCGTATTTCCCTGAAAAGACGACATTGTTATTCGGACCGACGCGGAACGGCAGTGGAATGGAACCGGCAACTGTCGGGTTTTTTGCATCTGTAGTATCTACAACAATGAAGACACTCTCTTGTGTTTTTGTGGTGGTAACAGATTTTCGGTTTTGCGCAAGACCGCTCAAACCGCAACCCGTATAAGTAACGACGGTTAATATCATGATGGTAAAAACAAACGTTGATTTAGGAAAAAATATTCGCACTTTTTTACTCCTTTGTAAGAACTTATATCTCCATCACTGTTGTGTTGGCATGATTAAAACCTCATCTATAGCAAAGTTTGCAATTATCGTGCCAATGTCAAACGCGCAAAATAAGCCGAAACGTCTGGCAACTCAATGTCAGAATTGAACGA
>VXXH01000847.1 GCA_009835515.1 Candidatus Poribacteria bacterium | reverse complement strand
CCACCCGCGTCCGCATTTATTGAGCGAGAGTATACGATTCGTGAAGTCCTCAATGCTTGCACGAACGTTGTCTTCGGCAAAGTAAAAAGTGTGGACCAGAACCGGTTGCGGGGTCTTGTCACTGTCGAAGAAGATGTCAAAGGTAAAAGTGATCTAAAAGAAATCAAAATGAATTTCGCCACCGGGCATTACAAACGCGGCACTTCACCACAAAAGTTGGTGAAATTGCTCAAACCGGGAATGCCTATCATCGTTTTTTATCGTGATCATTACGGTATTGATAGCATGTGCTTTGTTGATGACACATGGTTTCAGATGCGTGCGTATCGCGGCAGATATGGTGGCGGTTCATGGTGGTCATTCACACACATTGACCCAATGATGTCTCGGACGTTTGATGGCAAGACGAAGGCATTTCAAAAAATTGTTCGCGACATGTTAGCAGGTAAAATGTGGGCTGCTGCGCCGAAAGATGCCATAAAAGTTTTAGTCCTGACAGGAAATAGTACGTATCCGACATGGAGTCAAACCCCTGTGAGTGCTAACGTTGCAACGTATGAATATCAGACGTTGCGCTCAATAAAAGAGAGTGGCAAACGTGCTGTCGGTTATGAGCTCACCAAAGAACGGACCCTGCCGCAATTAGAGAAAGCCGATATTTTGTGGATCGGATATGAAGAAATTTCGAGTTATGGACGCTACCTCCTTTCCACTGAAGCCGAGGAAAAGATTAAAACGTTCGTAAAGAACGGTGGTATCGTTGTCGTTGCGGGGCAGGACAGTAGTGCTGAAAAGCCGTGTGGTATCGGGTGGCTACAAGGTGGCAAGTTGAAGGGTGTTGAAAGTCCACCAACCCAAGATTTCGTTGTTACCCAAAAAGGGAGTTCCTTTTTCTCGACCCCTAACGCTATCATGTCAGGTAAAATCTTTGTTGATGATGCTTGGGTTAATTGGGGTCGGCAAGATAAGGTTTTTGCGACCACTAAGGACAACAAAGAATTGGTTATAGGCGTAAGACGCTCCGGTAAGGGTTTATACATTATCACGAGCCTTCGCAACGACGGTCAATATACGACTTCAGTGAACAAAGCATTCATGGAAAATATCATGTATTATGCTGTCAATCAATTGAAGTAGTTCTCGGTTCTCAGTTCTCGGTTGTCAGTTAAGGAGTTATGTTGTGGTGTTCACTTTTGCTGTCCATGCCACCAGAGTCCTCTTAACTGAAAACTGAAAACTTTTTTCGCAGAAAAAAAGCGTACTGACAACCGACAACCATTAGAGAAACTTTGCCACAACTAAGGTAATATCATCATTGACACTTTCGTCCTGTTGATATGCTTGGAGGTCGGATAGAATCTCTGCCTTAATCTCCAGCGGAGACAGATGACGTTTTTCTGAGATAAGTGCTTTGAGACGCTCCAATCCATACATTTCAGCGTCCGGATTGAATGCCTCGGTGATGCCATCTGAATAAAGTACGAGCAGATCACCAGAGTGCCACCCCACTTCGGTGCTGTAATATTGTTCTGATTCACTTTCACTGAATCTTGAGAAACCGATCGGCATAAACGAGGATTCTAACTCAAGTGGGTCACCATTGTCTCCGCGATAGAGGAGCATCTGCGGGTGACCGGCGTTGGCGAACTCGAACCGGTTGTCCGGATGAATAATAAGATAACAGCAGGTCATATAGATGAAGGTTTGCGAATCTTCTATAACTCGGGTAATGGCTTTCATGACTTCAGGCACGGAAGCGTCAAAGGGGATTTGTGTTTGCAAACAACTTTTGGTCATTGCCGCTACCATTGCTGAATGATAGCCGTGCCCCATCACATCGCCGAGGAAAATGGCGATGCTGTTGTCGGAGAGACGCAAATAGTCATAATAATCGCCGCCAACACTGTTCGCCGGTCGGCAATACCCTGCAGAAGAGACGTAAGGATGCGAGATTTCTTGATCTGGGAGAAGAGACTGTTGAACTTCGGCAGCGAGCCGCATTGACTCTTCCTGTGCGATTTCCTTTCGGATGGCACTCATCTGAATCTCAAGGTCGCGCCGGATTTTATCATTTAAGACGCGGAACATACCGCTGCCGATCCGTGGTTCACGCGCCATTGCGTTATAAAAATCGTGCCTCGTGATTCGTAAGAACTGTGTGGATTTCACCGTTTTGACGGTAGCACTCCGCGGTTTGTTGTCAATGAGCGCGATTTCACCGAGGCAGTAGCCTTTTTCATTAAAGAACAAGACCTCAGTTCCTGCCTTGATGATGCTGACTTCACCGTCAACCATCAGATAGAGCGAATCGCCTTCATCACCTTCCTCAAATAGCGTTGCATCGGCAGGGTAAGCGACTTCGTTTGCAATCTGACAGATTGATTTTAACTCGGTTTGTGGGAGTTCCGAAAATAGTTCTGTCTTCTGTAAAAACTGTAGTTTATCTGCTTCTGTCAGCATTATCGGTTCAGCCTTTGACTTTTTGTAGAAAATGTGTTATTTTTAATACCATATTTTGCTTCAAGTTACGTCCTGAGTGATTTGCCGAAATGTTAGGCGAAATTTAGGGACATCAATTGAGAGCGATGCGGGAACATCAAGAACTCGTACTACATGATCAAGTAT
>VXXH01000222.1 GCA_009835515.1 Candidatus Poribacteria bacterium | reverse complement strand
GATGTAATGGCAATGGATGAATCACGCGACGAAGAGCTGGTGTATCAAAGTTTAGACGATGAGAATGCGGATGCTTTTGAAATCCTCTATCACCGCTATGAGATGTCGCTGCTCAATTTTTTCTACAGACGCGTTGGGAGTTGGGAAACAGCGCAAGACCTGATGCAAGAGACCTTTATCAGGGTGCATGCCCACCTCGGAACGCTTCGGGATCGCAAAAAGTTTTCAAGTTGGATGTTTAGCATCGCGAAACAACTCATTGCCACACACATCCGAGAGAGTCGGAGAAGCGTTGAGACGGATCCTGTTGATGAAATCTTTGAAACCTACACAATAGCACCTGAACATCGCTCGCCTATAGAGTCAATAATTGCCGAAGAGCAATTAGAAATCGTCCGTACGTTGGCGCAGCGGCTGCCGGAGTCAGAACGTAGCGCGTTTGAATTAAGACTGGATAACATGACGCTTGAGGAAATTGCCAAAACTTTAGACATTAGTTCATCGGCGACAAAGGTGCGGTTACATCGGGCAAAACAGAAGTTAGTCGCTTGGATGAAAACGGAGTATCCCGGTGAGTTCGATAATATATTTCTTAAGAGAGGTTAGCGGTTGGGTGGCAGAAAAAGATTAACTTTCTATGTAACCTTTTCCGTCGATTTGCATTCTTAATTCACAAAAGGAGAGTCCAACATGACACCGACAGAGGTCAAGGAATCGCTGAAGACCTTCATTGCGGAGGCATGTCTACCGATTGACATTGTTGATATATTACCCTCTGAAGATTTAGGGGCACGGCATTCCACAACAGAGGCGCGTATTAAGGATGTCATCACCCAATGGAACAAGGACGGTAAGATCCATGTACTTCTCCCGGGCCTCCCGGAAATTATGGAGTTCTATACCAAAACCGATGCTTCTTCAGCTGCGAAAGAATTGCTGGAAGCCGCAGCGGTCGAAGCACTCCTTGAAGCTGTCATAGCGGAACAAGTGTTGCCTATCCGTTTTACCGATTGCGGCTTCCGATTGATTACGCTGTCGGAAGATGACACAACGGGTTATCCTGTCAAAATCCTTCACGGTGGATTCCGATTAGAGAAGAAAGGCAATGCCGAAGTTGAGTTATCGCAGCTTGAGGGGGTTGCCAATCGGTTTGAGGCTTCATTAAAGGCAAACAGAATGAAAGCCAAAATGTTCCATCTCGGCTTCCAACTCGAAAAGGCGGCAGAAACCGAGATGCCCCTCTCACAAGTCAAGAAGCTTGCAAAACAGATAGATATAACCTTGGGCATCAATTATGTCCTGAATACATACGAGTATGCCAATCGTGATGATGCCTCGGAAACGAGTTGGACGAGTGCAAGTATCTGTGTCTCCCCCTGGCGTTTCCCGCGGCGTTGAATCGCAAAGGGATGGAACTATAATAGGACGGAAACTTAATTAAAAAAAAGGAGAAAAAACTCATGCGTCCAAATGATGTGAAAGAACTATTAGACACTTTAATTGCCGAACTCAAACTGCCTCTTATTGCTTCCGATAAAGGTCCGTTAGTGGTTAGTAAGAAGTCGGATCGTTCAACGCAGTCGAGGATAGAGCGAGTCGTAGAGCAATGGATGAATGAATACAATCTAAGTTACGGTATCTACGTAGGTAGATCAGCCTCTGAGAGGGATGAAGCGACGACTCGACTCGCCTTAGAGACGAACCGTGCCCCGGAAATCAAGGAAATTCTAAAGTCATTAGTGGCGGAACAATCACTCCCTCTGAACGTTGTTGATTGGGGTTTTCGACTGGAAATCCTCGCGGATGAAGGGGTGGACTATCGCTACGACGATATGATACACCTGGAAACATTGTTGGAACAGGAGGGCTTAGATGTCCCCGTACGCCATAGCGGTTTTAATCTATGGCAGGAAGATCGTACTGACCTCCAGTTCTCACAGTTTCAGACGCTGGCGAATCGCCTCGCAGCTGCCTTAGCAGGATATGGATTACACGTGAAATTGCTTCACAAAGGCTTTGAACTACAGAAGAACGCAGACGACGAGGTGGCTATCGCAGAGGCGAAGGAGCTCACTTACCGATTAGAAAACATGGTAGGCATCCGCTATGTCCAAGGTGGTCATAGGTATTCAAACGATGCGCTGAACCCTGAGATTCATTGGACATCTGCCGACGTGACGACTGCCCTGCCGTTTTAGAGTAAAGTCCGCAAATAAGTTTACACTCCACGATAGTATTGCCCGCTCACACGATAGTATTGCCCGCTCGTAGGACTGGGCGACCCAGCCCCTACGGCCCGAGTGTTCAAATCATAAAGTAATGGATTGGCATGCCCCCCGATACACACGACCTGGAACTTAGGACACGCTGCCTATCCGATCAAAACACAAAAAGGAGAAAAAATGACGTACGTAATTTGTGAACCCTGTATTGACGTAAAAGACAGCGCGTGTGTTGATGTCTGTCCGGTGGATTGTATTCATCCGCATCCGACAGGTGCAGCCGATGAATTTGCGGAAGTTAACCAACTCTACATTGATCCTGAAGAGTGCATCGATTGTGGTATATGTGAACCGGAATGCCCGGTTGAGGCGATCTTTATAGAGGATGAAGTCCCTGAAGAGTGGGAAGAT
>VXXH01000303.1:1574-2636 GCA_009835515.1 Candidatus Poribacteria bacterium | reverse complement strand
GTTCTATGCGGACATTCGCAAAGAAATTGAGAACGTTTTCCAAAAACGTGAAGAGGTTCCCTCTGAAACGCTCACGCGATTCTTGGACAATGCAAAGATAATTGATCATGTTTCAACAAGAATGTTCTTTGAAAAATTGGCGGATTTTCTAAAAAATCAGAAGGTTGTGCTTCTCATTGACGAGTTTGATGCTATTCCACGGGATGCTGTGAAGGGTTTTCTGCGTTCACTACGCCGTATTTATCTCTCTGGTAGGGAGCGATGCCCGTACAGCGTCGGCATTGTCGGAGTCCAGAACATCATTCAACTCAACTACGACAGGTCCATCTCGCCGTTCAATATTCAGGATGAGTTCCATCTACCCAATTTTACACTTGAACAGGTCAAGAAACTGCTTGGACAATATACTCAGGAGGTCGGTCAAGGGTTCGCTCCTGAAGTTGTGGCATCTATTCACAAGCAGACTGCTGGTCAACCTGTGCTTGTTAATCGGTTGGCACAGATTCTTACCGAAGAGATGGACATCCCGAAAACTGAGACGATTTCGATGGAACATTTTAGGGTAGCACATACACGACTCCTCCGTGGACGGAATACCAACATTGAACATCTGACGACCAATATCCGCAGAAATCCACGCTTTGAAAGCGTTCTGATGCGGATTATGGCGCGTGATGAAGGCGTAGACTTCAATCTCGACGATGATATTATCAGTGAACTCGCTACCTATGGTGTTATTAAAGAGGGCACTGATGGTATGTGTGAGATTCTCAATCCGATTTATCTCTACCGGATTATGAGAACCTTCAAGCCACTCGTAAACGGGTTAGAGCAAGAATACTTTCCAGAAGATACCGACGAAGCACTTCATGAGTATCTCACATCTACCGGGCAGATTGAAATGGAGGCGTTACTGGATAACTTCCGAGATTTCATAGCACGGACAGGTTTCAGAATTTTGCAAGTGCCGGATACGCCACAAGAATCGGTGGGACGACACCTCCTACTCGCCTATCTTGACGAGTTTGTTAGACGTATCGGGGGTGTCATGCACATAGAGGT
>VXXH01000303.1:0-1564 GCA_009835515.1 Candidatus Poribacteria bacterium | reverse complement strand
AGGTGCAAACGGGTCGTGGAAGAATGGACATCTTCATCACGCACAATCAGCGAAAACACATCGTCGAAACAAAGATTTGGCGGGGCGAGATCCGCTATCAAGCAGGCAAGCCGCAGCTCGCCGCGTATCTCACATCGGAGGGGGCAACGGAGGGCTACTATGTTGTCTTCGATCATCGCCAAAAACCGGAACCTCGCGTGGAGACTGAGATGCTCGAAGGGTTGACAATCCGGAGCTACGTCATACCTGTGGTGCAAGAACGTCCTTCAGCTGTTCACCCTACTTCTGAAACTCGCGAATCAGACCAATGATTCGTTTCCTACCCACTACAGCATTTCTGTTGACACGCCCAGGCAAATAGCGTATACTGTTAGCGTTGTTTGATAGAAAAACAGCGCAGTAATTCAATTGGTAACAGAGGAGTATCTGCATGGCGAAGTCAACACAGTTATTTGCTCAGCATCGGTTTGTGTACAAGGAACCGGGACGATTTGCAGGATGGCCCGCTAACGGCGGTATCTGGCATTGGGGTGATGAAATCCTTGTCCAATTTCAGATCGGCACTCATGATGATAGCGGCGGTGGACACGCCATTTCTCGTGAGGAACCGAGTCGCCAGATTCTCGCTCGAAGCTTAGATGGCGGTGAAACTTGGTCGCATGAAGAGATTGAAGTCCTCCCACCGGGATCTACCTCCATAGATTTCGCGCATCCAGATTTCGCGATGCAATGCAGCGGTAGCAGATTCCGTATCTCTTATGATCGTGGCAAAATATGGATAGGCGATTACGATTTACCGGAGGTGGGGAATAAATTAACTTCACGCACCGATTATTTCGTCAATAGTAAAGGCGATTGCCACTTCTTTCTTTCTGCGAAAGAGGAACGCGTGCAGGCAGGCATCCAAGATCGGGTCTTCTGTGCGAGAACGACTGACGGTGGCGAAAGTATTGAATTCGTCAGTTGGATGACAGATAACATTGAAGTCCGTTCTGTAATGCCTTCAACAGTGCGGATATCAGAGACCCATCTGGTCACAGCACTCCGTCGCCGACACGACATAAAACAAGATGATGGTACCCGCCTGAGTAAAAACTGGATTGAGATTTGTCATTCAACGGACAACGGAAAAACGTGGTCTTTTCTGAGTGAAGCCGCGAACACTGACGGTGGTGCTGGTAGGAATGGAAATCCACCGAGCATGGTTCGCTTGAAGGATGGCAGGCTCTGCGTTACTTACGGCTATCGGTCAACGCCTTATGGCATCCGCGCGAAGTTCAGTGAAGATAACGGGAAAAGTTGGGGGGATGAAATCCGCCTACGCGATGATGGCAGAAACTGGGATTTGGGGTATACGCGTACAATTCAACGTACAGATGGACAGTTAGTAACAATCTACTATTACACCTCTGCTGAGAATCCCGAACAGCATATTGCCGCTACAATCTGGTCGGTAGATCAAAAGTAAGTAGAGTGCCGGTCCTAAGCAATATTAAGGAATAAATTTTAGGTCTTGAGGAAGTGAAGGAAGGCTGGGAAAAATGCCGTGTTCGCTTCCTTGGGC
>VXXH01000656.1 GCA_009835515.1 Candidatus Poribacteria bacterium | reverse complement strand
GTATTGGATCTCTATGGCAATCAAATTACCGATGGTGCCCTAACGCTGTTGGTAGAATTCCCAAAACTGGTCTCCTTAGGTCTTAGCATAAATCGAATTCGCGACATCTCACCCCTCGCAAAATTGACAAACCTTACCTCCGTGGCTCTTGAGGGTAATCAAATTTCGGATATTACGTCCCTCGCAGAATTGACAAATTTAACCCATTTATGGCTCGATAGCAATCAAATCTCAGACATTACACCCCTTAAGGGGTTGACGAATTTGCGCGTATTAAATCTCTATGGCAATCAGATTTCAGACGTTACGCCACTCAAAGAATTGACGAATTTACAGCTACTAAATCTCAATCGCAATCGGGTTAGTAATGTCAGTTCGCTCACAGGTTTAGTAAACCTTGAGTTTTTAGGTCTCACGGAAAATCCAGTTAAAAACCGAAATCCCCTCCTGGCGTTATTTCGAAAGAATCCAGATGTCGAGATATGGCTCAACAATAATAAGCCATTGCCAGCTACATTAACACATTTCCGGGCAGAGCACACCGATGCAGGCGTTATTCTCAAATGGACTACCGAATCAGAGTTGGACAACGCGGGGTTTTACATCTACCGCAGTGAAACGAAAAATGGCACCTTCAAGGCAGTCAATCCTACGCTCATTCAGGGCGCGGGCACAACCAGTGAACGCCGCACCTATACATGGAAAGATACCACCGCTAAACCGAATACTGTCTATTACTATCGGATAGAGGACATCTCACATGCAGGCACTCGCAAACAGTTAGCAACCGTTCGCATGAGAGGATTTGTCTCTGCACGCGGGAAACTTGCTACAAGATGGGCTGATTTGAAGGTGCAGGACTAATGTTCTGTTAAAGTGGTACTTGTTCAAAGACGGTGTCCATCCCTACTTCAATCCGTACTGGAGACAGGTAGGGACGAATCGCTTCTGTATCTACACGCACACCGAGACCCGGAAGTGCTTTCACTCGAACCATACCATCGGATTCAACAGGGAATGGCTCCGCTACCAAACACTGCGACAGTTCCGAACCCGCTGCTGGGTACTCTAAAAGATCGAAATCGCGGTTCGTTGCAAAGACGTGAAGTGAAGCGGCGAGACTCAGGTGACTCTTAAACGTGTGATTGACGTACTGTATCCCGCGCCGCTCCGCGAGTTGACGCACCTCAAAAGATGGCATAATCCCACCGATACGTCCAGCGTCAATTTGCACAAACTGTATGCCACCGTTTACGATCAAGTCTTCTGCCATGCGATAGATACTTGAACCTTCACCTGCCGCGATAGGAACAGATGGATGCTTCTCAGTGAGCGCGCCGTAAGCATCAATCGCATCAGGAGCAAGGGGCTCCTCCAACCAGGTCGGCGAAAATTGGGCAAACGCCTCGGCGCGATTGTAGGCAGTTTCATGGTCAGTCCCCCAGACAACGCCAGCATCAATCATAATCTGCGCATCTGCTCCCATCCCTTCGCGCGCTGCCCGCACGAGTGCGATGTCGTTTGCCTCGTCGAATTTGCCCATCGGTCCCCAACCGAACTTCGCAGCACGATACCCTTGTTCACGCAAATCTGATGCAATCTGGTAAGTTGTCTCCGGTGTATCGCCAAAGAGGACAGACGCATACGGCAGTTTCGGGTGTGCGAGGTCAGCCGTATCAGATATCTCTGCAAGAAGACGGTAAATAGGTTTATCTAACTGCTGCCCAATAACATCCCACAAGGCAATTTCTGCACCGCTATAAGCGTGCTGTATCTGTTGGATGTCCAATCCGTTCCGCAGTACTTTTTCGCTAAGTCGGACGACATCATCCGGACTATCAAGTGCCTCGCCGATGAGAGAAGTCCGAATATTAATAATATTGCCATGCGACATCGGGCAACAATAAACGGCGAGGCTAACCAACGGTGAGGCATCACATTCACCCCAACCTTCAATCCCTGTATCCGTGCGGATTCGCACCAAGAGTGTATCCTGCGTTCCGTCCGCTGCTGTCGTGATGTTAGGCATCCGTAGATAGAACGGATCAACTGCCGTGATCTTCATTGGCTTCGGGTGTATCCTCTTCCGATTGCGCGTTATCTTCTCTGGAAACAATCGGGGCGATGGTAGCGTCTATTTGTTGAACCCGTTGAACGGATAGGGCGCGCGCCGCTGAGATAAGAAACCATCCAAACAAACCGGCTCCCGCACCGAGGCAAATGGCAAGTGCCGCACCTCTTGGGGTCGCTATCCGATCCACAGTCTCTTGACTGAGTTCGCATGAGAGGTCCTTAATATGTTTGACAGCCACGATCCGTTTCTCGCCATCTTGGACATACTCAATAGTCGGTGCTGTGTCTCCATCTGTTGTAATATCGGTGCTTCCTAATGGCGTGTTGATCTCAAGGACATTTCCGCCTTCATCGCCTATCCAACGCGCTTTTAGACCCTTTATACCGTCTTCATCGCGAATCGGTTCTACCCGTGTTCGGTACAACATGTTCCCCAAAAGGTTGATGGCGATGTCTTTAGATTTTGCTAAAGAGTTTGCCAACTTTTCTGAATTCACTGTCTTCTCCATTCGTTGTGATATTCGTGCCATGCAGAAAACATACGCGAATATCCGTTTCAGTTA
>VXXH01000790.1 GCA_009835515.1 Candidatus Poribacteria bacterium | reverse complement strand
TGTGCTTGCGGAGCGCAAAATAAAAGTTTTGCGGCGTACTCGCCCAGATGCGACGTGCATCACGCTACTAAATCCTGCGGAGAATCAATCATTTTCAATGAAAATGGTCTCCACACGCCTGAAATCTTATGAGTAGCAACTTGGGTTACAATTAGGTACAAATCTATTCATGGCGTAAAGCCTCTGTCGGCGTAAGACCCGCGGCTTTGTTTGCTGGGTAGAGTCCGAAAAATACCCCGATGAACGCAGAGACACCAAACGCAATCAGCGCGGCTTCAACAGAGACAATGGCAGGCCAACTCGCCTTCATGAGTTTTGAAATGATCAAACCCGAAACAGAAGCGAGGCTGCTTCCGATAAAGATACCGATGAGACCACCACAAACGCTTAAAACAATCGCTTCAATCAGGAATTGGGTCAAGATGTCACGCCGTCTCGCACCTATTGCTTTACGTAAACCGATTTCGCGAGTCCGTTCCGTCACAGAGACCAACATGATATTCATGATACCGATACCACCAACGAAGAGCGCGACACTCGCAACACCGCCAAGGAGTATCTGGACAATCCGGCTGACATTGCCTACCTGTTTTATAATCTGCTTCGCAGTGAAAAATTCAAAATATTTTTCATCGCCGTGTTGTTGCCGCATGGCGACCTTGATTTCAGCAACCGCTTGCTCGACTTTTTCATAACTCTCGGCTTGGCAAAACAGGTGTATCCAACCTTTATATCCCCCGATAAAACGGGTACCCATTGTAGTAAGCGGGATAATCACCCGATTATCCCAACCCTCACTCGCCATACTGTTGCCCTTTTCCTCCATCACACCTATCACAGTGAACCGCTCTGAACCTATTCTGAGTTCAAGCCCAATCGGGTTCCGCATCTGAAATAGGTCTTTATGGACTTCAGACCCGATCACACACACAGGGTCCCTTCGCTCGATGTCGCTCTCCGTGATGAACCTACCTATTTGAATGAACCAGTTATTCGCTTCTTGGTAGAACGGGGTCGTACCCTGGATTTGAAGCGACTGATTAACGTGTTTGTGAGACACACGGCGGTTCGTCCCTGATTGTGCCGTCGCCAGCTTAAGAGATGGACAATTTTCAACGATAAAGGCGAGGTCTTCGTATTCAATGTATTCCGGATGTTTATTTTCGATATACGATCCGTCTTCCCTCCGAATTGCATCTTTCCGAAAGCAGACGATCATACCCGCACCACCGATACGTTCTAATTCAGCGAGCATGACATGTTCAGCACCACCTCCAACCGAAACAACCGCAACAACAGCGGCGATACCGATGATAATACCGAGCGTTGTTAGCACCGAACGTAACTTGTTACGCCGTAATGCTGCCAAACCGACGCTAACACCTTGTGTAATTTGCATAGGTTTTTTAATAGTTATTGGTTATCAGTTAAGCGTTTGATTCACGGACATCTTTGTGTTAACTTTGTCGCCTGTTATAGGTAACGACAGTTCCAAAGGGTCGGTCAAACATCAGAAACCAGACTGACAACTGACAACTGACGACTGATAACTGATAACTAATAACTACTCCGGTTTCATGGATTCGCCGTGCAATAAGAAGGCACGGATGTCATAACGTCCAGGACGTTCGATCGGTAAATCACCGTTCTCAATCATCAGATCGAGGGGGTTAGCATGCGTCCGCAACGGCAATTGAACGACTTCGTGCATGCGTGCCGATTCATAGATTGCCATGATAATTTCAACAGCGGCGCGGCCGTGTTTGGCTTCTCCACGATGTTCGGGCCCGTCTTGGATCCACTCGACGAGTTCAGCGGCTTGGGCAACGTGCTGGTTCGTGCCATCAGATGGACGTTCCTCCCAGTCTGTCGCTTTATTGTTCAGAAGACGGACACGTCCTTCCGTTACGTCCGCGATACCGTCTGTACCGTAGACAATGCCGCCTTGGTAATTCGGTCTACCGATTTCTTGTAAAAGCATGCCGATGCAACCGTTCTCAAAGCCGACGACACCAGCACTCCGGTCCTCTATCTGGATATCGCGTTCATAACGCTCGGTTTTACGTTCAACGTTGCCAATCACCCACGTCGGGGCAGGATCACTAAGGACATAGCGCATCATATCAAACAGGTGTGAACAATCATTCAATAAACCCTGTCCGCCGTGACAGACAATCTGTCTCGGTTCACCGATCGCTCCCTCAGCGATGAGGTTTCGGGCATCTGTCCATGCGGAGTTGAACCGGCGTTGGTGTCCGATGACGACTTTCACATCCGTCCGTCTGGCAGCGATCAACATTTCATCGCACTCACCCAAACTCACACCCATCGGTTTTTCACAAAGCACTGCCTTTGGGCTTCGTGCGCACGCCGCGATTGTCATCGGCGCATGGAGCTTATGCCACGTCGCAACACTCACAATGTCAAGGTTCTCGTTATCCAACATCTCGCGCGCATCCAAATAACAGTTTGCCGCAGGGACATCGTAGGTGGCAGAGAACTTATCAAGTGCCGCTTGAACCGGATCGGCGAGCGCGACGATCTCCGTCTGTTCTACGCCCTGATAACCACGGGCATGAGCATTGGCAATGCCACCACATCCAATAATTCCAACGCGATATTTAGAGGTTTCCATATTTGTAC
>VXXH01000089.1 GCA_009835515.1 Candidatus Poribacteria bacterium | reverse complement strand
ACTATCATTTCATATAAGGAGAAAATGGAAATGGAAAATACGATTATCATCAAAGAAGATGGACAGGCAATCAACTCTGCCGAATACAATTGAGAAAAAACGGAGGAAAATGAAATGGCGAGTTGGTCAGAACCTGAAACTGTCAGAGAGGTCGTCCATGCCGCGGTCCGCGACTACACAAAGAATGACACAACCAAAGTCTTTGAAATCAAAGACATAAAAGAGATTATCCATCAAGAGTATCCCACTTTAACGAAAGCACGCTGAGCTGCACAATCTACGCGGACTGTGTTAATTGTTCTTTTCGCTATCAGTATGATGGCAACCAAGATAGATATTGGAAGGTTGGACATGGAAAATATCGCCTCTATGATCCAAAGGTGGATAAAAGCATCTAAAGCATTGAGGCACAACGCCGTTGCGAATTCGCAACCCTATAAGGAGTCATCTATGAACCACATTCAAAAACAAGCGCGCCGCTTTGTTTTTTCTCAAAGAGGCAGTGCTGGAAGTTTTATATGAAGTTAGAGACGAGGGGCGTATTCAACCCCTCGCAATTAGGAGGCGTTTGGGTTTGAACAGAGCAGATGAACCCGGTGTTTCAGCCAACACGCTTATTTACGGTATCCTTTACTATCTTGAAACAGAAGGATATGTTGAAGCAGAAACAGGTGAAGGTTGGAAACTCACAGATGAGGCGGCAGCACTCTTCGATGCTGCGCGTTCAGAGGATGTCTCCGAGATGAACTAACCCCGTTGCGAATTCGCAACGACAGGAGGGCAACCATGTTTATCCGAAAATACTGGATACTGCTGTCGGTGTTTCTGGTGGCGATTGTGAGTATCAGTCTTTACAGTTACAGCGAAAGCGAAACACCGCTTGCCAAAGCAGAGAAACTTATTCTCTCTGAAAAGTATTATGAGACAGTCCTCGCCCTCGAACCGCTGTTGACGAGTGAGGAGAAAAGCGAGGCACAAGAACAGGCACTTTGGCTGGCGCATCAACTCGGTGAGAAAGTAGCTGAAAAAATTGAAAGTGAGTATTTTGCGATGCCGATTCTGCCAGAAGAATTGGAGAGCAAACGTTGGGATAAAGTGGCATTTCGTGCTGCCTTTAAATCCGTTAAACAGTTCAACAAACTGGGGGCGGGTATTGGGTACTCAGAGCCTGGGGATTCGTTTTACTATGATGACGGTTTCCTGCAACGACTCATTGATCGCTATCCAGAGTCCCCGAAACGTGGGGTTGCGGAATACCACCTCATCTTTGACGGGTTAAATATACCCCGACAAGAAAATCTTTCTCTGACGCTTTCGGCACTCCAGGCGTATATTGAGACATACGAAAAAACAGGACGCATAGAAGTCTACAAGGCGTACCTCGATCTGGCACACATCCATCACGGACTTTGGGCAGTACAGACGTTTGACAATCCTGGATGTGCGATGGCTGCTTGGCTTGATCCTGAAGACGACCCAAAAAGTGCAGAAGCACATAAAGCAGAGGCAGAAAAGTATTATCTGAAATATCATATCAACCCACACGGGCTGCCAGAAGATGAAGGCTATGAGCGTCTAAAGAACGAAGAAGAATTTGGTTGGGATTACATCGTTTATGGCTGCTAAAAATAGGTTGTGAACTCGCAACCACAGAAGAACAACCATGTTTATCCGAAAATACTGGGTCCCGATCTCGATGTTTCTGTTGGTGACCTGTGCAGTCGGGCTTTACATACTCGCGACGCAGCCACCGCCCAGCCCCTATCGTGATTTACAAGGAGGTTGAAGTCGAGAAACCGAAAAACATAGGAGAGTAGCGTGATCTACGAAATAAGAACCTACAACTTGAAACTTGGGCAACTCCAAGAATACTGGAAACGCTTCAGCGAAAAACTACCCGGTCGTCAGGAACTCTCGAAACTCGGTGGACACTGGTACACCGAAGTCGGACCGTTGAATCAGATGGTCGCCATCTGGCCCTACGAAAGCCTCGAACAGCGGGCAGAAATCCGACGTGCTGCAGAAGCCGAACCGAACCCGGTATGGCCCCCCGATACAAGTGATCTCATTGTATCGATGGTATCCGAGATTTTTCTGCCAGCCCCCTTTATGGAACCGTTAGGTGAAAAGGACATCGGCCCCCTGTACGAGATGCGTTTGTACACCTATCCAGCAGAAGGCATGCCGCAAGTGCTGGAAGCGTGGGGCGCGGCTATCCCTAAACGCGTGAAGTTCTCACCTCTCGCCGGTTGTTGGTACTCAGAATACGGTGGTGTTAATAATTTCATCCATATATGGGCGTATAAGAGTTTTGAAGAACGCCAACGGATCCGAGCAGAGACACGAGAGAAAGGTGTCTGGCCCCCCAAAGGCTCTGTTAGACCTATCACACAAGAGAGCAAACTCCTACTCCCCGCGCCTTTCTCACCGATGCAGTAGTTAGACTTCCACAACAATAAGTCCTGTTCCAATCGCTGGCGAGGTTTTGCGGCGTACTCGCCCAAATGCGATCTGCATTCCTAACCTCGCCGTTTTCACACAATACCCTCACCCACGGTTGGCGAGGTTTCCCAGCCACCTACCATTAACTGCTAATTACCGACCGCTAAAATAGATTTGACATAAACTTCTAAATGTGCTACGG
>VXXH01000622.1 GCA_009835515.1 Candidatus Poribacteria bacterium | reverse complement strand
GAATTTGTCAAGTTTAATTTGAACAACTCCGTTTTTCATGATATAATAACGTGAGTTTGCCTTTAAGGATTCAGAAGAACCCGATATAACATATCACGCCTGTCGCTAATTAGGTGCTGAACGCGTTCCGGTACGCCAGCAAAGCACCAACGACTTCTAAAATCCTATTTACCCCCGCACGCGATGGTAATTATCAAATATGCCCGATTTCGGGCAAGCGACTATAAAGCATGCCCGAAATTGGGCAGTGCGCGCAGTAAACCCGTCAGGGCGGTATTGCTCAGATTGGCACAAAAATTGCTCTTGACTTACATACAATATCAATATATAGGTTGGTCTGCTACCAGTTAAATTAGATAAAGTGGAGGAAACATTATGAACCGTTCCCAAAGGCGAAATCGGTCTGTACGCGCACTACTTTTTGCAGGTGTTGTTCATCTCTGCTTCGCTATCGTCTTTATGTTCTCTTTCTATGTCCAGAGACCCACCAATATTCAAGACGTGATCGCTGCAGATTTGATAAATCCGAAAGAGGCACCGAAACAACGGCGCAGACTTAAACCGCCACCACCTAAAAAACTACGGGTACCACAGCAGACGGATCCCTCTACCGAGTCGAGCCAACGCCATTTAGACTTGGCTGCCTCTGCCAATTTAGTCAATGAGACTGTACGGCAATCAGAAGCAGAACTCCTGCATAGCGCGACGAAATCTGTCTCGGAGACAGAGACAGCACTGCCGGACCTGATGACAGAAGCCCGTCCATTCAATAGCCGATCCGCTCCGATTCATGAATCCGTAGCGAGTCCTTTTCAAACGACCGCGGGTGAAGGTGTCAATAGCCCGCGGCAACGCGTTAAAGGCGATGGTGCTTACGGTTTTCACAAACTCGAATCGACAGGGACTTCCGACGTTGGGATGATCGGGGACGGCGATGGCGACGGTGAAGGCGAAGGCACCGGCAACGGAGATAGCACCAACCCGTTTGCTGAAGCACTTAAAAACATCGCTAACCATATCATCGCAACGCGAGAACTCGACAAGGTGAACGTTGTCTTTGTACTCGACACCAGCGCGAGTATGCGCGACAACATCCAGCAAGTCGCAGCGAACCTCTATGCCTTGACCGATGCGTTTGATCTCGTTAATATCGAATACCACCTCGGTATGTCTGAATTCAGCGTGCGACATGAAGGCCAAAGACTCGAAGTCCGCACCCTGTTACCCGATGTCGCGATACTACGGAGACGGATGCAGAAAGTCTTACTCAGCGGCAATGAACACGCACTTGACGCTTTAGTAGACACACTTCACCGGATCGACTTTCATGCCGATGCCGATAAATTTATCGTCCTCGTAACCGACGAACCTGCATCGACGGCTTTTAAGAAAGAGGATTCCTATAAAATGATGCGGGAGAAGGCTATTAAAGAATATCAACTTCAGGAGATCCGGGTCAACGTCCTCGGACATACAGAACCCTTTCAGCCACGACTCGCTGAAGAGACAGGTGGACTCTGGCAGCGGATTCCGGGAGACATCGGCAGCGCAACTACACTCCCCAGCACGCACGCTGGCAACAGCGCATTCCTCAAGGTCTTCCGGGACATCGTTAAAGATATTCGTCGCAGCGGGGGCCAATTGCTATTCAGTATGGAATCGAAATTTGAGGTGCATCTCGAAGACGGTGATATACCCGCAAAAAAATTGGAACGTGTATTTGAAGAAAACGGAATCTCTTTATCCATTGGCGGAAGCCTCTTTAATAATGCCAAGGTCTGGGAGAAAGAAAAAGGCGATTTGTGGGTGATTACGGACTACTCAAGTGGACACACCTACACAATCCGGAAAGCGGGGGACAGACTCAACGTTTATGCTGGTATTTTTCCCGAAAGTTGGGGACTCGCTGAAAACTTCAACGCGATGACACAACAGCGTGGAAGTAGATGGCTTATAAATGACCGAGGTAGCAGGCGGATGTACACCGTCCGAAGTGAAAAAAATAAATTAAACATCTACGCCGGTGGGACACCCGGTGCATCGCCTGAAAAGGGGTTTGGGACTTTTGTGGACATTGTTGTCATGCTCGATTACAGTCGGAGTATGGGTGGGAAATCTGAAGCGATTATGCTCGGTCTCAGCACGCTGATCGGCAGGTTAGACATTCTCCCTATCAAGTATCGGATTGGGCTTATCCGTTTCGCGGAAGCCAAGGATGCGATTAAGGTCATCAACGGCGCGGTCGTTACACAGATGCCACTCAACGAGTCCATGTTAAAGAGTTATATGGAAGACCCGTTCGGTGGCGACGAGCACCTTATTGACGCAATTGTGGAAGGCCTTCCAAAGGTGAAATTCAGTCCGTACGCCAGCCGAATCCTGCTTATTCTAACAGATGAACCGTCAACCGGCAAGTATCCACCGGAACGTGCGCTCGATGTATGTCAATCGTTAGGGGTCCGCGCCTATGTGATCGGTCATCCGAGAGCGGCAGATTTTCAGAAAACCCTCGTGCAACAGACAGGTGGCATCTTTTTCACGATGCCGAAACATCTCAGCAAGACCTATCCGAATCAATAAATTAGTTGTCAGCAGTCAGGTCGTTTTTTTCTGCGAAAAAAACTGTCAGCAGTCAGTTAAGAGC
>VXXH01000344.1 GCA_009835515.1 Candidatus Poribacteria bacterium | reverse complement strand
GAATTACGGCAGTACAGAACGAAACCCGGCCAACGCGAAAACTGGGTGAAATACATGGAAGAAACAATCCTCCCGTTCCAAATTTCTAAAGGAATGGTTGTGATTGGCAGCTTCATTGGTGAAGAAGAAGACGATCTCTACGTCTGGATTCGACGGTTCGAGAGCGAAGAACAGCGCGAACAACTCTACGCAGCGGTTTACGAAGATGACCGCTGGGTAAACGAGATGTCACCACGCGTCGGCGAACTCATCGACAGAGAACAGATCGTCGTCACACGGCTTGAACCCACTTCACGCTCGGCACATCAATAGTAGCATAAACTGTTAGTTTGTGCATCCTTTAAAGCCTATGACGGAGGTGTCTCAATGAACCCCCAAGAAAAATATCTGTTTGACCTCTGGGGTTATGTGAATATTGAAGGCGTTTTAGGCGATGAAGCACTCGCGGAATTGAACGCCCTGATTGATGCCCAAGATTATCCGGATCCGGTGGATGATAATGTTCATTCGCAGCGATTTGGTGGCTTCCTAAGTTGGGAGGACGACGCGTTCCGTAAACTGCTTAACCATCCGCGTATTATGCCGTGCTTAGCGGAGGTCGTCGGTCCTAAGTTTCGGCTCGATCACGTCTACGGCATCTTAATGATAGAAGGCAACCCAGGCGGAACACTCCACGGTGGCGGCACGCCTTATGATCCGTCGCAGTACTACGTCTTCCGAAACGATCGGATGTACAACGGGTTAACCGTGGTCTCGTGGGCGTTGACCGATATGCTGCCCGGACATGGCGGTTTCTGTTGCATCCCCGGTAGCCATAAGAGTAACTATCCGTGCCCGCCGGAATTCCGACCCGTGGTAGAAAACAAAACCTGTATGGCACCCGTGCATCAGAAGGCTGGCGACGTGGTGATCTTCACAGAGGCGTTGACACACGGCACGCTCCCGTGGACGGCTACACACGAACGCCGCTCAATCCTGTTCAAGTATTCACCAGGACACGCCTCATGGGGACAAGGTAGATACGACGACGAACTTCGCAACCTGATGTCAGAAGAGGATCAGAAGTTAATGCTGGAACCCCCGTACGTCGCACACCGCAAACCGGTCGTCTAAAGCATAGGTTGTCAGGTTGAACGGAGAACATGCTACGCCTGTTTAATGGCGCGGTCTGCAACTCCACCTACTGACAGCTAACAACCGACAACTGACAACCGACAACTGACAACTAATTTACCAATCTGCCACGCTGCCATCGGTATCGTAATAGTACTCGCCGCCGAGTTCTTCAGGGTAGGTATCAAGTGTCTGTTCCGCCTCTTTCGCGTCAATCTCAAAGCCGAGTCCCGGCTTTGTCGGTAATTCAATGTGTCCATCTGTAACCTGCCAATCCTCAACGAACAGACCATCACCTAATCCAGCATCAATCTGTTCTTGGATCAGGAAATTCGGCACAACGGCATCCACATGAAGGGAGGCAGAAAAAGCAACGGGACCGATAGCGCAATGCGGGGCGATGTGCATATAGTAGACCTCCGCCATGTTGGCAATCTTTTTGAGTTCCGTAATGCCACCGGTGTGAGAAGTATCGGGTTGTAGATAAGCGACTGCCTGTTTCTCGAATATCTCGCGGAAACCCCAACGGGTCAGCAGCCGTTCACCCGTCGCAATCGGGAACGGCACATGGTCGGAGATCAGTTTGAGCGCGTCTACATTCTCTTGTGGAATAGGTTCCTCGACGAACATCGGACGCATCCCTTTAAGTTCATGACAAATCTCAACGGCGAGCGCAGGGGTCATCTTACCGTGGAAGTCAAACGCAAGTTCGACATCGGGTCCGACCCACTCGCGCATGAGATAGGCGCGTTCTACAAATTCGTCAATAACCGCGGGAGGTTCATGTCCACGCCACTTGCCGCCGGGACCGCTTTTAAACGCCGTATAACCGCCTTTTTGCTGTAAAAATTCGAGGCGTTCTTTTGCAGCGGCTTTGCCTTCGTCCGTCAGGCTGCCGATGCCCCAGTGGGCATAGACGCGGATGCGGTCGCGTACAGCACCACCTAAAAGTTGATAGGCAGGCACATCGTAGTATTTGCCAGCGATGTCCCATAACGCCTGATCAATGCCGGACAAAGCGGACATCAAGATATTCCCGCCTCGGAAGAACGCCGAGCGATAAACGTGTTGCCAGTGGTGTTCAATCCGTAACGGATCTTTACCGATAAAATAGTCGGCGAGTTCCGTAACAGCCATACACGTACTTCGGGGTTTACCTTCAAGTGTGGTTTCGCCCCATCCGACGATACCGGTGTCTGTCGTGATCTTAACGAGCCGCGTCCGACGACGCGGGTAAAATTGTTCAATAGTCGCAATTTTCATTTTTTTAACTATGGCCTCCTGGTCACCGCTCCATTTCATTACGCGGTGGTTTCTGATTAGGTCTTAACTCTGTTTAGTAATTTTGATGTTTCTTTTTCGTAGTCTCAAAACCCGTAGCTCGTAATGTAATGGAGAGCGGATTTACGGTATGTGCGTTAAAGGTTCAAAATCACATTGTTTAACCGCAAGGAAAATTAGAAATCCTCGAAATCCATAGCTCGTAATATAATGGAGAGCGGATATAAGGCATGCGATTAAAAGGCTCAAAATCAGG
>VXXH01000550.1 GCA_009835515.1 Candidatus Poribacteria bacterium | reverse complement strand
GACTTTCCGTAATTCAATTGGTTAACATGCTTCAAATAACCATTTTTATATCTGGATTTTTATGGGTATTATACTTTATTTTCCTTCTGGTGTCAAGTTCCAGATTCTGAGCAGCGTTTAGAAATGATAAAAAATTGACTTTACCGAACCTGTATGCTATAATTATGGAAGCGATTTATGACCGCAACGCTTTTTAGGTCTCAATATAACAACACTCAAATTAATATAGGAGGAAGTCAATGCCAGCAAAACAAATCATCTTTGACGAAGAAGCAAGGGTAGCACTCAAACGCGGGGCAGATACGCTCGCTGATGCCGTGAAAGTTACCCTTGGTCCACGCGGAAGAAATGTAGTCATCCAAAAATCTTTCGGTGCCCCGCTGGTAACGTGTGATGGTGTTACCGTCGCAAAAGAAATTGAACTCCCGGACCCATACGAAAATATGGGTGCCCAACTGCTCGAATCCATTGCAACGAAAACAAACGACGTCGCTGGAGATGGAACGACGACAGCTACGCTGTTAGGTCAGGAAATTCTTCATGAAGGTCTCAAAAACGTTACAGCCGGTGCCGACCCGATGCAGTTGAAACTCGGTATAGACAAAGCTGTGGATGCCGTTGTTAATGCGATCTCCGCACAGAGTCGTGCTGTGGATACACATGAAGAAATTCTACAAGTCGCTTCAATCGCTGCGAATGACCCTGCGAATAATAGCAACATTGGTACGATTGTGGCTGAATCGATCGAGAAAGTTGGAAATGACGGTGCCATCACGATTGAGGAAGGTAAAACCTCAGAAACCATGGTTGAAATCGTCGAGGGGATGCAGTTTGATCGCGGTTTCTTATCATCGAATTTCGTAACGGACTTACAAGCACAGGTCGTCGAATTTGAGAACCCTTTTATTCTCATTAACACCGAAAAAATTAGCACAGTAGCAGATCTCGCACCGATTATGGAAAAGGCTGTCCAACTTGGGCGACCGCTGTTCATTATCGCTGAAGATGTGGAAGGTGAAGCACTTTCCGCCTTGGTCGTCAATAAACTCCGCGGAGTCCTTCAAGTTGCCGCAGTAAAAGCCCCCGGGTTCGGGGACGGACGTAAAGAGATGTTAGAAGACATCGCAACACTAACGGGTGGCCAAGTTATTGCCGAAGAGACAGGTATCCGCTTGGAAAACATTGTTGTCGGTATGCTCGGCACTGCCCGACGCGTCGTCGTTGACAAGGATAACACAACAATCGTCGGCGGCAGCGGCGCGAAAGAGAGTGTTGACGGAAGAGTCGCGCAGATCCGTAATCAAATAGAGGAAACCACCTCCGAGTATGATCGGGAAAAGTTGGAAGAGCGACTCGCGAAGCTCGCAGGCGGTGTTGCGGTCGTCAACGTTGGCGCCGCGACAGAAGTAGAGCTGAAAGAGAAGAAGGCTCGATTTGAAGATGCCCTCGCTGCGACGCGCGCCGCTATTGAAGAGGGGATTGTCCCCGGCGGTGGCATCGCACTCCTCCGAGCGGCAGCCTCACTCGGTAGTTTAGAATTAGAGGGCGACCAAGAGACGGGACTCAATATTATACGCCGCAGCCTGCTTTCACCGGTGCGTGCGATTGCCGAGAATGCTGGAGAAGAGGGTTCAGTGGTCGTTGCTAAAATACAAGAAGGTGAAGGGAATTTCGGCTTCAACGCCGCTACAGCCGAATACGGCGATATGCTTGAAGAAGGGGTCATTGACCCGACGAAGGTTGTCCGTTCCGCGCTACAGAACGCATCGAGCATCGCAGGTTTACTCTTAACGACAGAAACACTTATTACAGAGATTGAAGAGCCACCGGATCCAGCCGCTGCCGCTGCAGATCCGCATGCTGGGCATTTCCATTAAACCTATTCTGAATTTGGTGGACTGCCAAGCACACCAAATCACGATCCATGTTGGCGCGCTTTATAGTAAAGCCCGTAATTATTGAAACACATCAAATCGAAGCGATTCCCATCTTATTCCCCCCTGATAAGGGGGGTTAGGGGGGTTATCTTCGTAAAAGTGTTCATTTATTTTTGGATTTTACTATATAAGCGCGCCATCCCATGCTTCTGAACGCAATTCCGCTATCAATCTCCAACACTCTGTATCTGATACCGCGGCTCCATCCCGCTATCCCAATCACAATCAAGGCAAAACATCACATTCACTGCTAAATACTGGATGTTCACACCCTGACACTCTGGACACACTTTCACAGGCTTCTCCAATTCGCTGCCCGCAGCGTGTTGGAAAATGTCCAAGTAGTACACTTTCAGTTCACCCGGATAGCGGTGCCCCATAGGACAACGAACCTGTTGGGAACCGTCGCTTTCAAAACGATCCATTGTTTCCCGAAGGAATGTTAACCGACGGTGACAGATTGGACACGGGTTAGGACTCAACTCCTTCAGGACAACCAGATCTGTATTTTCTTGTTGGATGGAAACGCTTAAGGCGAGATGATGTGCAAGCTGCAAATGCGATACACCTTCGTAACCAAGCACTTCAGCAAGCTCCGAGACAATTTGTGCATAACTTTGTGGACTCAGCACTACTTCTGTAGGGATCATTGTCCCACCCTTTAAACTTGAGAGAAGCCGATAGATACGTTCCAGAATGGGCAATCACCCCCTATGTTTC
>VXXH01000719.1 GCA_009835515.1 Candidatus Poribacteria bacterium | reverse complement strand
ACCAACTTATCTATTAAAATGAAACATTTTTTGAGTGACAAAAAAAATCCGCAAATACAACCACGCAATACACAGTAAAACCCCATCAAAAAAAATCGCGCCTACAAATACAGATTTGAAAAGTGAAACAGAGGTCGCGGGGCAACTCGCCCCTACAAATACAGATACGATTAATTTTGACGCGCGGCGCGCGCCTGAGCCACCCGCAGTAAGTTCTGCGTCTCAACTGCTTCGGGATTTAGTTGTAAAGCTCTTTCAAAAGCCTTGACGGCTTCGGGGTATGCGTCCTGTTTTGTATGGCATACACCGAGTTCGTGATACGCTTTCGCGCTTTTCGGATAGATTTGCGTTATTGTAGTGAAGGCTTCTATTGCTTCGGCGAACTGTTCTGTTTCTCGGTAGATGTAGCCAAGCTGCATCAGCGCGTCGGTGAAGTTCGGTTGCAGGACCATCGCCTGCTTGAGTGCGACTGTGGCTGCTGGCAACATGCCTTTATGCCTGTAAGCGAGACCCATCCCATAATGTGCGTAGACGAGAGTTGGATCACGCGTGAGTGCCTTCTGGTATTCGGCGATAGCCTCATCAAGCCGTCCTGCTAATCCATAGACTCTGCCTAAGTCCACATAAGCTTCCGCCATGTCAGGACGTAATTGGATAACACGCTTATACGCAACAGTCGCTTCAGTAAGCTTCCCCTGCATGACATACACCGTGCCTAAATTATGATGTGCCTCAATTAGCGTCGGCTTTATCTTAATAGCTTGCCGGTAAGCCGATGCCGCGTCTTGGAGCCTACCAGCACGTTGGTAAGCGGTTCCTCGGTTATTGTAGTCCTGTGCAGAAGGTGAAACCGCTGATTTCGTCGGTGTTGCGGATGTAGACTGTTCTTTTGCTGGCGTTTTTTCGTTACTTTGGCACCCGATAATTAGCCCTAAAATTGTCAGAAAGAGACATCCATATACACGCAGTTTCATTTTTCGGATGCTCCTTCGGTCACCTCTATAAGTTGGTTCGCTTTGAGTTCTATATACCGGTCTATCTCACCGGAGGGCCATAGGATTTCAAAGTTTGCAACTATATCAGTGTTCCCCAACCCGAAAGTCAATACCATTTCGCTTTGAGAACAGTAACTGCTGCCGGTGCGGACCATCTGTTGTTGAACGCTGTCCCTTGACTTTACTCGAACCTTTGCCCCGATGCCATCACGGTTGCTACGGGTACCTATTGTTCTGACTCGGAGGTAATTATACGATGGCGTACTGTCGTTACGGAGGAGCCACACTTTGCCATGCGTTTGCGTCGCGCCGTTGTTGCTTACAAGAAGGTCAAGATCACCGTCATTATCGTAATCGCCATAAGCGCATCCGCGTCCAACACTTGCGCGTGTAAGTCCAGCATGTTTGGCGATATCTTGAAATGTTCCATCACTACGATTTCGGAACAGCGAAGGCATTTGCGCATACGGGGTATGCTGCTGATAGCGCGACACCTCTGGTTCAATATGTCCATTAACGCAAAACAGGTCAAGTGCACCGTCTAAATCACAATCGAAAAACAGCAGTCCAAACGTTAGTAACCGGTGGCTTGCAGCACCAATTTTTACGTTATCTGCTCTATCCGTAAAATAAGAATCATCGGGTTCAGCATAAAAGAATGCAGTCTTCTCGTTGCTAAAATTGCCAATGGTGATTGCGATACCACCACTATTATAAATATCCGCAGCATCAATCCCCATACTGCCGCGCGCCTTCCCTGTCTCACTGAAGGCGATTCCTATGACGAGGGCTTCATCGGTAAATGTGCCGTCCCCGTTATTCCGGTATAGAAAATTAGGTTCGGTATCGTTCGCGACAGCGAGATCAATCCAACCATCGCGATTGTAATCCAGAAGCGTAACACCGAGCGATTTACCTATCGGGTTGGAAAGTCCGGCTTCTGATGTTCTGTCAGTAAATGTGCCGTTCCCTCGGTTACGATAGAATCGACAGGATTGCCCGGTATAGACATTCGGCGTGCAATAGGTACGCCGTGGCGGCATCTCACCTGCGATATTCACCACACACGGAATATCCGTTTCAGGTGTCCAATCAACGTAGTTGCAAACAAACAGATCTAACCAACCATCGTTGTCGGCATCGAAGAAGGCTGCACTCGTTGACCAACTCGTATCGCCCACATTCGTAAATTCGGTAACATCCGTGAAAGTCTGGTCACCGTTGTTTCGGAAGAGTCGGTTTGCACCTACATTGGTAAAGTAGATGTCGGGGTCAGCATCGTTATCGTAATCGGCAACGGTTATACCCATGCCGTACATCGGGATATCCAGTGCTGCTGCTTTAGTAACATCAATAAACTTTCCGTTTCCGATGTTTCGGTAGAGCCGAGGGGTATGGGTCGGGTCTGCGAGGGTTAAGTTTGTGCCGTTCGCGAGGAGAATGTCCAAGTTCCCGTCGGCATCGTAATCCAAAAAGGCGCAGCCAGCGCCCATTGTTTCCGGCATATAACGTTTGCCGGTTGCCCCGGTGAAGTGCTGAAATTCGATACCCGCTGCGTCAGTGACATCCGTAAATCTTACATCTGCTTTCGCAGGAATGCAGAGCCAGATAAGAACAAACGCGAAAAAAAAAGCCCGCATATTGTGTTTTATGAATAGGACTTACGG
>VXXH01000335.1 GCA_009835515.1 Candidatus Poribacteria bacterium | reverse complement strand
CTTGTACAGATGGGACCAAAACGGATGGGTGCTGTTCTGTACGAAAAAATAGAGAGGATATGTAATGAAACAGATTACTTGTATAGTTGCAATTTTGCTGCTGTCAGCATGCGTCATTCCCGGTGTTTTCGCGCAAACATTAATGAGCGATGAATTCGCTGGAGCCGGTCAAGACCTTCAGTCTTTCTGGCAAGTCAAGGATGGCGACAAAAGCCCCTGGGAGTTGAAGGGTGGCATGCTCATGGCTGAAGCAGGTTTCGATCAGAATGTGTGGGGGGATGATACCAGCACACGTTTCTATCAGATCACGGATCAGGACCAGTTTGACATCGAAACGGCAATGACTGTCGATTATGGGGACGCTTGCACGGTTGCTGGCATCATCGTGTATTCTGCGACAACAAAAGATCACCAGGACCGTGATGGTCAGTGGGTGACACTGAAGTTGTGGGGACGCGGTGCCGCGCAAGGCAACAATGCGGTGCTCCAATACCAACGTCGTCAAAATGATTCTGCTGATTTGGGATATGTCGGCACACAACCCGACTACAACCCAAGTCAAGGTGTCATTCCTGTTGAATTACGCGTCAAGCGTGACGGCGACGATTATGAGTCTTGGTTCAAACCGAACGCAGAAGGGGACTGGGTCTCCGTCGGTAAGGTGACCAACGAACTCGCGGATCCGCTTGAAGTTGGCATTTATGTCGGCATCTGTGAAGGCGCGACTGATGCTGGTAGGATGACCGTCACGTTTGACTATTTCCGGGAAGCCTCAAGCCCCGCAACGCCCGTTGATCCGCGCGATCGACTTGCAGTCACGTGGGGTGAGTTGAAAAAGCAGTAGAAGCGAACATTGTTCGTAATTTTTCTAAATCGCTGGCGGCTTCCTATGTCGCCAGCATTTTTATGGAGACGAAAATTGAAAATAGCAGCTACTTTATCGCTTATCGGCGTTGTTATGATTTTCGGCGTTTTCTCTGCCGAAGCAGCCCCTTCTCTTGGCGATCCGTTTGATGGAAACACCTTGAAGAACCCGAATTGGAAGTGGAAAACTTCTGACGAAGCAGGCGTTGAACCGAAAAAATGGGATATGGGCAAAACGAAAGCCGGATGGCTTCATATCACGGGTGAACTGAATCGCAATCTCTGGCCCTCAGACACAACAAATCGGCTCTATCAGGAACATGAAGGTGATTTTGATGTAGAAACGCATCTCTACATGGATTATGAAGATGCTTGCGTGGTTGCAGGTATCGCTGCCTACTCCCCAACAACGAAGGACCGTCAAGGCCGCGACGGCGAATGGGTGACGATCAAACTCTGGGGACGCGGACCCGCAAACGGAAATAATGCCGTTATCCAGTACCAAAAACGGCAGTTTGATGGTGGCGAAGGGCTTGCTGGTACAGTTCCCAACTTCCAAGACCCTGCAGGCGAAATGGATATTTACATGCGACTCCGCCGTGAGGGTGATGCCTTCACAGCGTGGTGGAAACGGAAAGCCAACGACAAATGGATTGACATCGGCGAAACCGAACAGGAGTTTGATGAACCGCTTGAGGTCGGCATTTATGTCGGTATCTGTGACAGCAAAGGCAAGCAGATTGCGCAGTATGAGTACTTTGAAGACCTTCTCGTGCCGTTTGATGTTTCGCCGCGTGCGAAATTGCCAATCGCTTGGGGCGACCTAAAACGCCGGCATAGCGTGCCGGGACCTCGTTAGTTATGGCTACGTTCTATAAAGGGGCAGGGATCGGTACGCACTGGCATACCCATGATTCCCGCCGAGTCGGTTTTACTGCGCGTGCCCCTGGAACTGCCCCAACGACTGAAGCATTAGTATCTCATATCGCGGTAGGGACTGCTGAGAGTCCATATATTTCACTAACTCGGTCTTATGCAGTGGCGTGGCATTATGCAGTATTTAGTAGTAAGCAGGAACCTGGACCAAATAAACCCGCCTACGTTTATGAAGTAGAGATTGATGATTCGCTGCCACATGGACTTAATCTATTGGATCCGGCCAAAGAGGTTGTTCATATCTTACCACAACCGTTACGAGGGATCATGAACTTAGACTATATGGAAGATCTTCTCGGGGGGCAAACACCTCAACCCCCCAATCCGGAGGAAGGTTTTTCACCCGATGTTGAACGGCAATTAATAGCATTAGTTTTTGCAGAGCGGGATGCAGAAGTGTTAGCTCACGGTTATATACCTCCGTTCTGTGTAAAGCACCGTTTTGAAGTAGAGTTCTCTCGATCAGATTTGCCGCTTTTATAGGAGAAATTATGATGTTTGAAATTCGTAATATTGACCTGAAAAAGGTGCAAGGCAACGATTTCATCAGATTCCTGAGGATAGAAATACCCCAAAGGAAAGGCCATGGACTTGTTCGCTTCGGTAGAGTTCGGTACGCTTTAAACGGGGAGCACGAGGAACAAGAAAATGGCTTGCCGATGGACTTAGGCAAGGGCATTTTTACCGCAACACTTGAGGATGAAGAGCTCGAAGAACTCGGCGAAATTTCTCGTGAAGACTTGGAGAAGACTTTGCAAAAGGCGGCAGTAGAAATTATTAAGATTGTCCGGAAAGAATTGGGACAAGAACCGGATACTGCCAGTATTCTGAAACGTATTTTAAAAGATTATGCTTATCTAGTG
>VXXH01000430.1 GCA_009835515.1 Candidatus Poribacteria bacterium | reverse complement strand
GAATCAGGTATGGTTGCGAATGGACGTTGGAGACGGATTACCGAAGTAGCTCCTGCTACCTCCGTCTCCGCCATCTGGCAATTGGGTATGCGTCTAAGAAGACAACGTCCAAATACCCCAATTTTTCTGGTTTTCTGATGGTGGGCTCTATACTTTGCAGCCGCTTGCTGCGTGCTGGTTTCGTTGGCGATGCGCTGCGGAATTAGCGCGTGAAAGGATTTATAACTTCCTGAATTTGACTGGAGCCGAAAGTATCTGAAAAACTTCATCTAAAGCAACCATACCGTAATCCACAAGGAGAAATAAAGTGAAAATAGATTCGACTTTTTGTCTTTTAGTGTTTTTTATGGCAGTGTTGGTCTTCAGTACGCCCATGATTGCCCTTGCACAACAAAATTCAGAACGGGCTGAAGCCGTAGCTGCTGCTGAACGAGATGCCAAAGCCGATATTAAGCAAGGTGTGTGGGGTGCTGTTGGTTTTCTGTGCGGGGCAGGGACGGTTCTCGTAGCTTATTTCGCCCAAGCACCACCTGCAGCAAGGTTCGTTGGTAAATCACCAGAATATATCCAGATTTACACACAAACCTACAAAGCAAAAGTTCGCAATCGCCAAACAGGTCCTGCTGTTCTGGGTTGTCTTGCTGGAACCCTCGCTTTTTACTTATACGTTTCTATATCTGAACAATGAAAACTGTAGAATCTTCCCTGCCGCATCGTCCTCCGTTTCTAATGGTCAAATCGATCATTAGATACATAGGTGGTGATGTTCCTATTCTCAACGCCGAGCGACCTATTTGCCGCTCTGAACCTGTGTTTTCTGGTGTCGAACCGCCGTTTTACTGGCCATCGGTATACGTCATTGAAGGACTGGGGCAATGCTGCAGCCTCCTGAGTTACATTTGGACATGTGAACGTAGACGTGAGGCGGACGCATTGGGAACGGAAAATATTAGTGATCTCTTAACGAATACAGACGGTGCTGACGACAATTATTATACATTAGAGCGATTATTGGAGATTTTTGGGGATAGCACAATGAATGCCGCTTCCAAGATCGGCATGTTGGCTTCGGTAGATGTTGAGGTCGTCGGTCGAGTTCGAGCTGGTGAGTTGCTTGAATACAAAGTGGAACAGACGCATGTGCTTGAAAATTTGTCCCGTTTTGCGGTGCAAGCGTCTGTTGAAGCACAAGTTGTTACCCAGGGCACGATAGTGGGCGCAAAATTGGAGAATCCTTTATGACGCGCTATTCCGATGTAGTGATTATTGGCGGCGGTCTTGCAGGGCTGACTTTGGCACTTCAGCTGCGGCAAACTCTCCCTACACTTAGTGTGACGGTGCTTGAGCGGCACCGATACCCTGTGCCTGAAACAACTTTCAAGGTTGGCGAGTCAATGGTCGAGGTCTCTTCTTGGTATCTCCGAGAAACGCTGGGATTAGGCGATCATCTGCTTGCGTCACATCTGCCCAAGTTTGGGTTGCGTTTTTTTATGAGCAACTCGGACAACAGGGATCTGGGGTGCCGTCCGGAATATGGTCTGCTCAGAATTCCAGAAGATATGCCCACTAAACCAAAGATGAACCTTCCCGGAATCCATCTGCCGACATACAACGTTGACCGGGGTCGCTTGGAGAACTATCTCTTGAAACGCTGTCGTGAAACCGATGTAGAAGTCTTAGAAGCCTGCAAAGTTAAGCGTTTGAATTTTGGTGATCCGCATGAACTTGTTGCTGACGCAAGCACTTCCGATTTGAAGATTAACGCTCGTTGGGTTATTGACGCAACCGGTCGTGCGGGGTTCCTCGCGCGTCGTTTGAAACTCAGACAGACGCAAGCGCATGCGGTCAATGCTGCCTGGTTTCGGCTTGCTGGACGAATTGATCCAGATCATTGGACCGAGGATGCAGCGTATCATAGGAGAACACGCCCAGGGCTGCGTTGGCTTAGCACGAACCATTTAATGGGAGACGGCTACTGGATCTGGCTGATTCCGCTGCCAAGTGGAGCCACGAGTGTCGGGATTATGGCAGATCCTAACCAGCACGCCCTTGAGCAATTCAACCGATTTGAAAAGGTGTTGACTTGGCTCAAACCCCGGGAACCTCAATTGGCTAAAGTTGTTTCTTCCTTTGAACATCTTGATTTCCACGCCATGAAAGCGAGGTCTTATCTCAGTCGGCGGACGCTCTCGGTGGATCGTTGGGCACTCTGCGGTGAATCTGCCTTTTTTGTGGATGCCCTCTATTCACCGGGTGGAGATTTCATCGCTGTGGGGAACACCCTCATCACACAGATGATTGCGGCAGATCACGCCGAAGATCGACTCCGATTCGCAATTCTTTCCAGATTTGGTGAGGAGTTGCTTAATGGTATGTACCGACAGTATTTTGGATTGTATCACGGAAATTACATGTTGATGGATAACCCGGGTGCTATGCTACAGAAAGTAGCGTGGGACACCGCAGTTTACTTTGCCTACAATGTCTTACTTTTCTGTAACGATCGTTTCTGTGACCCTGGGTTTCACCAGATGATTAAAAAGGAAAATGCCTTATTGGAGAGCCTGCAACAACGGATGATACATCGTTTCAAACGGTATGAAGCACCAAGAAGTTCTTACGCTGGGCACTTTATTGATCAAGCCTGTGTTGAAGCTGTTCAGTCGCTCTATTTGTCCAGTGAAGACCGTTTGGAAGCTGCTGATGTGCTCAAGGTTCGGTTAGAAGAAAACATAAAAATTTTAGAATCCTTTAGTAACACGATAGAGGAAATTGTAAGGTGAGTACACACGCTGATCGCGTACGGGTGCGGTTATCTCGATTATTCCGTGATATACCACAACCTTCGCCTATTGATGTCCATCCAAAAATATATGAGCGGGTATCGGATGCACGTGCATACTTTTTGCGTGGATTCAGTGAAGCACTGAAGGTGCCACCGGAAGCCCTGCCTCAACTTTTGCAGGTTATGCCGTTTCAAGGACGTGGTTTCGCAATTGAAGGTATGGCTATGGCACTTACCTTAATGGATGAATTAAGCCCAGTACCCCATAGCAGGCTCTGTGTCTTATTTGATGGTAGATCTGCTGAAGAACAGACACTTGTTGCGATTGGTGTCGGATGGGCAAGTGCGCGTTTGGGCAAATCGCTTGACTGGACACCGACAGCGTTAGGCTCACATTATATGTCCGCAGTTGTAGACGGTTACGGCTTTCACCAAGGATTCTTCCATTCCGAGCGGTTCACAGGCAGAGGATTTCCTATGAACACAGGCGAATTAAGCACTTTCTATGATATTGGTCTCGGACGGGCATTGTGGTTTGTTCATATCGGTCGCGTTGAACCTATTGTCCACACGATTGACAGATTTTTACCGGCCCGACGCAAACAACTTTGGCGTGGTGTCGGCACTGCTTGTGCTTTTACTGGTAACGCAACACTTGCGGCAACACAGATGAGTGAAGCCGCTGGAAACTTTGAATCGCATTTCTCGGCAGGATTAGAGACCGGTACACAATTGCTGTGCACACTTGCACAACAAACGGAGGAAATATTGTGAAAAGAAGAGATTTCTTGATGAGTGGTATGGGGGCATTGGCTGCTGGTGTTACTGGTTGCACAGGCATTGGTCAGGTGATTGCTCCGAATTGGCCCAATATTACACCTTTGCAGATGAATCGTTTTTTGACAAGTCTGGATGGTTCCATGAATCAAATTACAGAGAATCGGGAAGGAGGACGTTTTCTCAGTGAATTTCAAGGGCAGCCTCCCAGCGAAAAAGACGCGCAGTTCTTTCGCCAAGGTATGCGTTCTCTTTTACTCGTCGGTAATTTCGGTGATTTATCGGTAGCCGGTCAAGTACATCCGGGTGTCCAGAAACGGCTTCACTACTCTGCGCCGGAGATGGACGCAGCGGTTGAGGACACAATGAATCAGATGAAATTACTGTCGCCAACAGCGCGCGCGGATATACAGTCCGCCCTTCGTAAGGACGCTACGCTCGGTGATCATGTGCTTGAGACGATTGACCTTGAAGCGGCTGCCGTTGGCGCATCTAACCGCCGCCGGATGCAATTACATGTGATGGGCAAGCACATCGTCAAGCGTTTGAAGCATTCCTCGGACATGTTTATCAATGAATATGTCAGAAAATGCGAAAAACTAACGGTTACGCCGGGTTCTGTTGCTGAAACGCAGCGATTCATGGCAGCGCGCATGGGGGAAGCAGTTTTTAAGGCACAGGTTCGGGAAGCGGAAAATGCAGCTCAATACTGGCAAAGGCAGCATATTGAGGATATTCCGATTGGCTATCAATTGGTGGTGCAAGAGGATACAAACGATAATAGTAAATCCGACAACGCTCACCAGGAGAAACCTCAACCACAAGAGTTATCGAAAAAAGAAGATATAGCCCCGCAAGGTAGTAGTGGTGCGAGCAATTACTGGTACAGAACTGGTCTCCGGACGCTTGGCATTGGTGTTGTAACCACTGGGGTCGGCGTGTTAATGATGGCTGCTGGAAGCTTTGAGATTGATAGCAACGGTCTGGCACTTTTGGGAACAATACCTGGACTAACTGTTGGACCTATACTTACATTGGCGGGCCTTGCCATGTTTCTCATCGGAATAGGTCATAGCCCATGAAAGTCCTTGTCACTGGTCTCAGGCACATTGCGCCTTGGGCGAAAATGTTGAAATACTCTGGCATGCCATAGAACAAGGCAACAGCGGTATTGCACCCATCAATCGCTTTAACGCTTGGATTTTATCAATCAGAGAGTATAGTTACCAACAACATTATGTTTTCGATTTTCGGACAATCAACTGGAGTTGGTGTGCAATCGCAACACACATGACTCAACAGCGAGGCATATAATGAAAAGAAGAGATTTCTTAATTGGAAGTATAGGGGCACTGGCGACTGGTGTTACCGGTTGCGCAGGGATCAGCCAAGTGATTGCTCCAAGTTGGCCCAATGTTACGCCTTTGGAGATGGATCGTTTTCTAATTGCTTCGGATGCAGCAATGAATCGCATTGTGGAAAACCCAGACGGAGGACATGCTATCAGTAAACTTCAACAGAAACCGATGGGTAAAAAAGACGCGCAGCTGTTCCGTCAAAGTATGCGCTCTCTCCTACTCGTTGGCAACTTCGGTGATTTATCGGTAGCAGGCCAGGTGCATCCAGGGATGCAGAAAAGGCTTCACTACTCTGCTCCGGAGATGGACGCAGCCGTTCAGGGGACAGTGAATCAGATGAAGTCGCTGTCTCCGACTGCGCGAGCCGATATTCAATCAGCTCTCCGTGAGAATCCCACGCTCGGTGACCAAACGCTTGAGGCAATGGACCTTGAAGCAGCTGCTGTCGGGGCGTCTAACCGTCGCCGAAAGCAGCTGCATGTGATAGGTCAACATATCATCGATCGTTTGAAGCACTCCTCAGACATGTTTATTAACGAATATGTCGCCAAGTGCGAAAAACTTACAGTCGTATCAGGTTCCGCTGCTGAAACGCAGCGATTTATGGCGGCGCGCATAGGGCAGTCAGCTTTTAAAGCCCTGATTAAGGAAGCAGAAAACGCGGCGCGGTATTGGCAAAGGCAGGACCTTGAAGATATTCCTATTGGCTATCAACTGGTGACAAATGAAGGTATAAACGACGAAAATTCGCCAGATGATGCCAGCCAAGAGCAACGCGAACCACAACAATTGCCGAAAACGGAAAATATAGCAAGACAAAGTGGTAGCGAGCCAAGCGATGGTTGGTACAGAACAGGTTTATTTATGCTTGGGATTAGTGGTGTAGTCTTTGTGGGCGGTTTGGGACTCATCGCAATTGGTGGTGGAGACATGGATACCGGAGTGGGCCACGTTGGAGCGCTTATAACCATCGGAGCTGTGTTATTTGGGATGTTTAGTTGTTGTATTATCCTCCTCGGAGGGATTATAGATATATTTGATGGTCCATGAAAATCATTGTTACTGGGCTCGGGGCACGCTGTGCCTTGGGTGAAAACATTGAAACACTTTGGGATGCTATAGAGCAAGGTCATAGCGGTATTGCACCCATCCATCGCTTTAACGTTGGTACGTTTGATACCGAGTTGGGGGCGATGGTGTCTTCGGACAATTGCTGCGATACTGAAGCACAACGTCTCTTGGCTTACGGGTGTGCTGCAGCTAATGAGGCTCTCCAAAATGCCAAAATTGGCAATAGGGATCGAGTTGCTTTGGTGCTTGGGACCTGTAACGGATTGCTGGGGAGAGATCTACACAGCGTAACCACCGATCTCTCGAAAGCCCTGAAACTTGGAGAACCCGCTATCACCCTCTCAACCGCGTGTGCATCGTCCGCGCATGCGATAGGCTTCGCTGCAGATCTCGTGCGACGAGGTGTTGTTCCGTCTGCGCTTGCAGGGGGTGTAGATATTCTCAGTGCAGAAGTTTTCGCTGGCTTTCACAGTCTCGGATTGCTCTCTAAACATCCTTGCGCGCCCTTCAGCACGAATATGGGAACCACCCTTGGTGAAGGGGCTGCGTTTATGCTTCTTGAATCTGAACGCTCCGCGAAGGAACGAGACGCGATGCCGTTAGCAGAATTCATGGGATATGGGTTTTCTGCCGATGCTTACCACGATACAACCCCTATCCCGTCAGGTTTAGGGATGGCGAAAGCCCTCGCTGTCGCAGTAAGAGATGCTGGTCTTGAACCTGAGGCGATTGACTATCTCAATGCGCACGGCACAGGCACAGCCGCGAATGATGCGTCTGAGTGGCGTGCGATCCAGCGCGTTTTCGGTGATTTTGCTAACCAATTACCTGTCAGTTCAAGCAAGAGTTTCCTCGGCCACGCCCAAGGGGCTGCCGGCGCGCTTGAGGCGATAGTAACTTTAATGGCGATGGCGCACAAAGTTGTACCTCCGACCATCAATGTTACGCAACCCCGCCGCAATGCCCCGACGGATCCCGTTGCAAGACCAAAACCGAGACCGTATATGATACGGCACGCTGTATGTACCAATGCGGCGTTTGGCGGGGTCAACACTGCCTTAGTTTTCGGGCAAGCAGATGGGACACCACGGGACGAGAGAAAAGTTCCGCGTTCTATTAGCCTTGTTGGCGCAGGTGTAGCTCAGGATGGTCAGCAGGTTAACCAATTTGCGCCGCGCACTGAACTGCGAGGCATAGATATGTCAGCACGCCTTCTCGCCAGTGCAACCGGTACTGCCTTAGCAGATGCCGGTGTCCGGACACGAACACCAGACTGCGAAGGGATTGGGCTTTTTGTCGGTCAGACCCGCGTCTCGCCAGAGAGTGTCAAAGCCTTTGATAAAAGTGTTCAGATGCGTGGATTACCGCATCTCTCCGCCTCAGCCTTCACGCGAATGGTCTGTAACTATGCGACCGGCGTTTGTTGCAGACTTTTTGGATTAAAAGGGCCCACGGCGACACTCTCAACCGGGGTAGAGAGTGGACTTACGGCTCTTATTTTAGCGGCGGACCGCCTCGCCTGGCGTGATGATGTTAATCACCTATTGGCTGCAGGAGTTGACGAACCCGACGCATCGGATAATTATAAAAATGGAGCTGCCAGCATTCTTCTCAAAGCGGGAGAAGCGTCGGCTCCTATGAATCTAACCGGATGGGCACTCGCAACAAATTGTGAATTAGCGACTGAACGGGCATTGGCGCAAGCATCTCTCAACCGCGAAGAGGTTGTGCTGATGGCTGTTCTGGGACCCCCTACCGTTGCTGGACTTTGGGCAGTTATCGCTGCTATGGATGCCTTAAAAGCAGGCGAACAGGGTCCCTTTCTTATTAGTAACCGAAGTGAGGGATCTGCGGGTGCCGCTGTCATTCTGGAAACTGGGAGCAAAGCATGCGACCTGAACTAAAAGAAAAAATTGAACGTCGTGAAAATACACTCAATCGTGTAATTGAACTGTTAATTTCCGGTCTGCAACTTGATCGTTCTTATGAAGAGTTAGACCCGGATACACCGCTTTTCGGTACCGGACTCGGACTTGACTCCGTAGATGCTGTCGAGATCGTTGTGGCTTTGGAATCGGAATTCGGAATTTCACTGGAGGAAGGTGATAGCATGTTCGCCCTACGCACAATTAATTCCCTTGTGGATGTGGTACTGCGTCAAAGTGAGGAGAATCTTGATGACGGAAGCTGAAGTTAGTTATCACGCCATTCGTAACTCGGTGGCTTTCGCTGAAGAACCTGAGCTGCGTTGCCTACAGTTGACTGGCAGCCAAGCCTTTGATGCGCTTGATGCCGTATGTCCATGCGATATCTTTCTCCAAGATGGGCAGATGAAGCACACATTGCTGCTGGACGATACGGGTATCCCTTTTGCCGATGTCTATGTTTGCCGAGAAGGTGAGAATGCTTATCTGATTGGCTATGGATCCGGTGCTGATGAAATTGCCAACTGGGTTACCTATCACGCAACCGGTATTACCGATTTTTCAATCGTCGATCTCGGGGAGTCGTACGATAACTTAACAATTGATGGTCCCTATGCATGGGAATTATGTGCGGAAGTATTCGGGCCCGACATACTCGGTTTACCCTATTTGGGGATGCTGGTCTTGGATGCAATGTTTGTGTTTCGGGCCGGGAGGACAGGGGAATATGGGTATCACCTATTGGTGCCGACCGACCAAAAAGAGCGTTGGGTCGAAAATTTGCTTGCTACGGGTGCAGCATTCGAGATGGCACGCGCCGACGAGTCCGTCCGAGCCCAATGTGTATTAGAGAGTTTCTTCTTCGATATCAATAGAGAAGGTCAGTATCATCTCACCCCTTTGGAGTTGCAGCTGCAGTGGCGGTTGTCCTCACAGAAAACCACATACCCCGGTGCTGAAGCACTACACACACTCCGACACTCTGGATGGACACGTAGGCTCACCTGTTTTGCTACGCCTGACCCTGTAAACGCCGATGCGGAAATTACCTGTGATGATGAAATCGTGGGGCATGTTTTAGTGGCAGGATATTCGCCTGCGCGAGGGGATTGCGTCGGTAAGGCATTGCTCAACGAACCGTATTGGCACGCTGGATTAGATGCCTTTCAAGTTGGTGGCATTCCTTTAAAGACCATCTCGACACCAGCTATCAATAACCTTAGTTTGAAAGTTAGCCCCTACCGCCACAGTTTTCACACGCGAGCGGAGGACTTGAGCTGATGCGTTGGGAGAGTTCAACTGTGTTAGTCACGGGTGCTTCTCGAGGATTGGGAAGGATCATCGCTAAAGCCTTCGCCGCCGAAGGTGCCTTCGTCGGGATTGGTTACCATCGCTTTGACAAGGGTGCCGAGCAAACACTTGCCGAAATCCGCCGGGTGGGTGGAGATGCTGCGCTGGTAAAAGCAGATGTGAGCGATGCTGAGGCAGTTGATAGAGCGATTAAAGCCTTCCTTGTTCAGCGTGATGGTATTGATGTTTTGGTAAACAACGCTGCTATCGTTGATGATAAACCTTTCGCGCTCATGTCTGCAGAGAGTTGGACAGCGATCCTGGAAACTAACCTCGGCGGTGTTTTCAATTGTTCACGCGCCGTGGTCCGTTCAATGATGGCAAAAGGTAAAGGTGCTATTGTAAACATCGGCTCTATAGCGGGGCATATTGCCAGCCCTGGACAAGCCAATTACGCAGCCGCTAAAGGTGGAATTATCGCTTTGACCCGTACTTTAGCGGCTGAACTTGCGCCCAAAGGTATCCGCGTTAATACTGTCGTACCTGGACTTCTAACAGAAGGTATGGCTCAGCGGATGAATAGACACCTTGCTGAGGAGAGGCGGATTCACATTCCTTTAGCCCGTTTTGGAAATCCTGAAGAAGTCGCTCATGCTGTGCTTTTTCTCGCTTCCGATGATGCAAGTTATATCACAGGTCAGCAGTTAGTCGTAGATGGAGGATTGTCGTTGTGAAGACTGCCCTTCTCTTTAGCGGATTGGGCGACCCGACTACGCGCACTGTTCTGCAGCGGGAAATGGCACAAGGTTCTTCATTGATTGAACGTGCGCTTTGTGCCAGCAACTGTACGGCTGACTTGCTTTTTTCTGATGGTGGACGCATGCTGCAGTTAAGCCGTGTAATTCAACCCTTGCATATTGCTTTGGCGTTGACGCAAGCACTCAGGGCGCGGGAAAAGGGCTTGGCAGCGGATTTCTTTGCTGGTCATTCTCTCGGAGAAGTTGCAGCATGGGCATTCGCGGGCGCGATGTCCGCTGAGGATGCTGTCGAAATCGCTGCGGTTCGCGGGCGATCCATGGGAGCCGCCGCTCGTATCTATGAAGGCGATATGCTCGCGCTAACTGATATTGATGCAGATGGGGTGCAACAAATGCTGACGATCGGACAGACACACGGTCCGTTGAGTGTGGGAGCATACAATGCACCTCGAGAAGTCGTCCTTACAGGAACACTTCCGGCATTACAAGCAGTCGCACCTCTCTGCCAATCCCGCCGTTTAAACGTGGGTGGTCCCTGGCATAGTCCTCTTATGGAAGTGGCAAAGCCGGAACTTGCCACTGCGTTAGGGAGCCTCTGCGTTAAACCACATATTCGTCCTGTTATTTCCGGACTTAACGGTGCCTGCATGAATGACACAAAAGAGATAGTTCCTCAATTTCTGGCACAACTGACTGAACCGTTAAACTGGACAACTGCTCTCGCCACCTTAGATGCGTTAGGCGTTGAACGTTTCGTGATAGCGGGTCCGGGCAGAGTGCTCCGTTATTTGGTACGTCGTAATCTACCGCAAGCAAAAGTAGCGTTGATATAAAAATTAGCCCTAAACGCCTTTACCTCACCTTGTTCACGGAGACACCTTTTGAAAGATAGTAGAAAATTCCTTATTGGTGCCGATGTCATAGAACACTTGATACCTGAGCGACATCCAATGCTTATGGTTGATCAGGTTATTGATTATCAGAGTTCACCGCGCCCCCAACTATCTGCCGAACGCTATGTGTCTGCTAACGAACTGGTATTTGTCGGGCATTTTCCAGATTTGAAACTGTGGCCCGGTGTTCATACAATTGAGGGACTCCGACAGTGCTGCGTTCTTCTTGATGTCATTCGCCAATTCGAGGAGGTGGGCCTGCTTGACGGGCTCCTTGAACTTCAGAGGTACCAGATGCTACAACCGCAGGTTGACAAGGAGCTGTGCCAGCACGTACTTGATAATCTATCGGAGATACGTCAGCTTGAGCAATCACCCATAAGATTACGCGTAAAACTGCTTGCGCCGGTTTTCGCGGGATGTATCATTGCGTATCAGGTCTATCAGAATACCTCAGACAAGCACAGGTGGTCAGTGCAAGCCGAGGTCAATGGACAAAGCGTTGCGAAAGGAGAAATTCTATGTCCATCTCCCGCTGGATAACGTTGATGCTGACACTGCTCGTATGCGGCTGTAGCAAGGAATATCTCGTTTGGTACGGTCATAGTCCTGACCGTCTCCACCGAGTAGAAGTCATTGAAAAAGATAAGCGTCAACAACTCAAGTTAGACGCAACACTTTCGCAACCTTACCTCGGCGTGGCACTCGAAACCATCGTCTTCAGTGAAGATTCCCAGCGTTTTGCCTATGCTGCGAAGACAGATGCGGGTTGGATTGTAACAGTTGATGGTGTACACAGCCGTCCATGGACAGGCATCGGAGAGATCTTATTTGGCCCGGGGCAGCAGCTTGCATACGTCGCCTCCGATTCAGACGGTTGGCAAGTTGTACGTGAAGGTGTCCGAAGTGCTCCTTTTGAGGCAGTGATGCAAGGCTCGCTCACTTTTTCACCTGACGGGCACTTTCTTGCTTTTGTGATTGCCGAGGGTAATCAATTCCGCGTTGTCGTTAAGGGAGAATTGGGCCCTCTTTATGAAGGTATTGGAGCCCTTCGATTCGGACCCAATAGTAAACAACTTGCCTATATCGTCAGAAAAGGGGGTCGGCAATACCTCGCGCTGGACAATCAATTGCTAGGCCCCTTTAACGCAATAGCAGATTTCACGCTCGGGTCAAATGGGCGGTTAGGTATGCTGGTTCGATCCGACGATGGCTGGCGAGCAGTAATAGACGGACAAGAGAGCGAAGTCTTTGATAATTTCAGTAGCATCCGATTTTCGCAAGGTGGACAGTATGCCTACGCTGCAGAACGCGATGACAATTGGTTCATTATCCGAGATGGCACGCGTAGCCTTGCTTTTAGTAGTGTCAGTCAACTTACTTTTGCCGGAGAGTCCCTATTTTATGAGGCAAGTTGGGACGGTGACACCTTTGTTGTCGCAGATACGATTCGCGGCACATCATTGAAATGGGTAGGACGTTTGATTGTCAGTCCTGATGGGCTTCACCTCGCCTACATGGGACAGCCTTGGGGCAGGAGCGTCTCGGTCTTTTACGATGGGGCTGTGATGGATGTCCCTCACGCTATAAGCGGCACACTCGTTTTGAGTAACGACTATCAACATTGGGCATGCTTAGTGCAAGACGAAAGAGATGGGGGCATTGATATTATTATTGATGGTCAGTTTCGGGCTCCCTTTGATTTAGAAGAGATGATGGCACTTATCATGTTAACGCCAAATGCTTCGGGTGCCCAACACGAAAAAATGATACGCCGTTGGGTGAAAGCAGAACTTGAAGCTTACTATGCCGACGTAGCATCAACACAACCGTCTGCAATTTCTAAACATACCTCGCGAAAGTGAAGGAGGTACTCCGAGTAAAGTTTCATGTGAGGCACATCGTAATAAAACCTGATAATTCTGCTAAACGCTTGAAAAGTGCATCCAAGTAGGCGTATAAATGAAGGTTGTATCAAAGGAGAATGCGCCTCAATGCTTTGGACACTGATTCGACATGAACTCTTAATGAATTTAATGACGTTCCGCTTTTTGGTTACGGTTATTGCGTCTATGTCACTTGTACTGGCGGGGAGCATCGTCTTAACGGACAATTATGAGCGGAGACTCGCGAGGTACAACGAAGGTTTCCAGAGACACCAAGAAGGGAACTTTAGCGGAAAAACATATTCATCTTTCATGCCGGAGCTTGACAGAGCACCCAATCCATTGAGCCTCTTTAATCAGGGACTTGACAAACGCGCGAAGAATTCCCTCCAAATCAGAATTGGAAAAGTTCCGTTCTTATGGGGGGATGTTAGCCGTAATACAGGGTTCAGCAATCCTTTCCGATACCTGCTCGCCGATATAGATTTGGTCTCTATTTTCCAAATCCTTTTCAGTCTTCTCGCTCTGGTTTTCGCATACGACGCAATCGCTGGCGACCGTGAGAACGGTACGTTACGTCTAATCCTTGTCAATCCTGTTGGACGCGGATGGATTGTGTTGGCAAAGTATCTGGGTGCCATGCTGTGCCTTACACTACCGCTGCTAATGAGTTTTCTGTTGACACTACTGCTCCAACTGCAATCTAATGCTATCCATTATGGTGCCGACGACTTTCTTCGGATTGGCGGTATTTTCCTCACAACGGTCGTCTATACCTCTACGTTCTATCTCATCGGATTGTTTATCTCCAGCGTAATTCACCGCACAGCAACATCGCTTATTGTTTCAATGTTTATTTGGGTGGTGTTGACCCTGCTCTATCCGAATGTGAGCCTATTCCTCGTCAACCGATTTATTGATACGGAGGAGAGAGTTAAGCAAGCGGATCAAGCGATTGACCAGATTTTAGAACAATTCTATTGGGCTGAAGAAGTACCTGGGGATCCGTTTGAGAACCCGCCATTACTAAAGGGTAGTAAATCAAGTGGTGGGAGTTCGAGTTACACACATTTGAAGAAAAATATTACGTTCATTCCAGATGCATCGGAAATCCATGTCCCGACGGTTAAAGCCTATTTTCAAGAACTAACATCTGGACGGATTCGGACTGCTAACAAAGTCTGGCAAATACGAGAGACAACCTTTTCCGAAACCTATATTCATAAATCAAATATTGCTCGAAACGCGCTCCGATTTTCACCTGCAGGCTTATATCACCTCTCCACAGAGGCGTGGGCAGGGACTGATCTCGCGAGAATGCAAGACTTTTTCAAAGCGGGACGACAGTATAGGGAAACAATATTGGACTATTTCTACGATAAAAAGGCGTTCAGTTCACGGCAATGGTTTGCGAGTGATAAAGGATCCGTCCGATGGGACGATGCCCCACGCTTCTCTTATCAACCGCCGAGTGTGTTTGAGGATGCCAGTAACCGCGCACTCCGCGACCTACTTCTACTTTTCACTCTGAACCCAATGCTACTTATGATGACCTTCGCGGTTTTCAGTCGGCAGGAGGTCTGAGATGCTTTGGCATATTGTGAAACGAGAATTGTTTGAGCAAGTCAATAGCCTCCGTTTCGCACTCGCGATGCTGCTGATTGTTTTCTTAATGCTCGTCAACGCCGTGGGGCATATTGACGAATATAAAACACAACAGGCAGAATATGGACAGCAGGTTTCAGCGTACTCGGCGCGACTTGAAGGGAATAGTAATAATCTTTACAACCTCGTTTTAAACGGTCCCGGCGAACTTCACAAAAAGCCTTCACCGCTCTCTTTCTGTGCACACGGCAGTGAAAATAGTCTGCCGAAATTTGCATCCGGGGAACGTGCAGGATGGGGAACGATCTATAACATCTCTGGTATCTGGCGATTAAAATATAGTGGATTTCCATCCATAAAGGCGAAAGATATATTCCCAGTATTCTTAAAAATCGACTGGATCCTCATCATCTCCAATGTCCTCAGTTTCCTCGCGCTCATTTTTACGTTTGACGCGATTTCTGGTGAACTGGAACACGGCACCCTCCGATTGACGCTATCCAATGCTGTTGCGCGTCGGACAGTACTCACGGGTAAATTCTTAAGCAGTCTTATCAGCCTGGGTACTGTTTTTATGAGCGGCGTGTTGGTTAACCTCCTGTTACTTTACCTCTCTGGAACGCTCCAACTCAATGTCCAAGAATGGAGTAGAATCGGTGGTATTTTCGTTGTGGGTTTGATATATATCGCTGTCTTTATCGCCTTAGGGTTTCTCATCTCCACACTCGTTAACAACGCCTCAACGAGCCTTGTAATTCTGCTACTGATATGGGTAATTTGGGTGATTCTCGTGCCGTCAATGCTTGGGACCATTATGAGTGGGTTGAACCAGCCGTCAATCCGCCGGGGTCCGAGTCCAGTATATTTCAGGTATAGTGGTCTCCGAGAACGCTACATAGCCCGCGGATTAGAAGATGAAGCACTCACCCGTGAGCGTCCACCGACACCCGCAACACTGCTCTGGGCTGAGTTTCTAAATGAGGAGGCAAGAGAAGGCGCGAGATTGCACAGAGCATACTTAAACGCACAAATCAACCAGATTCAGATTGCCAGAGAGTTCAATCGTATCTCGCCGACAGCAATTGCACAATATGCCATTGAATCCCTTGCAGGAACGGGGTTCCAAAGGCATTTGGATTTCTTGAAAAACGCCGAGCGTTATGCCGATGTATTCAACGATTTCCTCATCGCTGCCGACCGCGCAGATCCAGACAGTCTACATGTTCCTTTCGTCAGAGAAGGTATGTCTGATAAGCCTGTCTCCTTTGAAAGCATTCCGAAGTTTCAGGACAGGGTGCGTTTAGGAGATGCATTCAAAGGCGCAATGTTAGACGTGATGCTATTGTTACTCTTTTTTACAGTGTTATTTGCGGCGGCACACGTTTCATTTCAACGGAAAGAGATATAACCTCAGCAAACAACATGCTTGCTTATTCTGCAAGCCGACGCAGAACGTTGTGCGTGATGCGCTCAACGACGGCATCGCCTCCTGCTAATCCGTGCGACCAATCGGTTGTGGCAGCAGTGAAGACCGTCCCGCCTTGTGTATAGATGCCCATCGTTGCGGCACCGGTTCTCCCTCTTTCCCAACGTTCGTACCATTCACAGTCATCCGGATGCCATCGGACAGGCGCAGTCGCGAGGATCGTGAAGCTTTCAGGCGTGCCGTCGCGATAGGTCGGCACCGGTAAACCGTTTTCAAGGGTGAATTCGCATCCGTCGCACTCGTAGCCGACAATCGTATTTGCGCCACCAAAAGTATCATCTCGCGAGAGGTCTGTCCCTTCAAAGATCCAATGTTCCGGACGATGGACTGTGTATTCGCCTGCACCATCCATAAACTGCCCGTGACTCAAATGATACCCACCCTGCAGAAAACCGACACCCGTTAACTCATTTTCGGGACGACCCACCAGATAGTGGCTCCACAGCGTACTGAGGGTACTATGATCGTCGGTCTTATAAACTGGATCTTGATTGTAGGTCTGTTTCCAGCAGACGAGAGCCCGGCCATTATCTTCAGAACGCACCTGCCAGCAAACCGAATTCCCACTGAAGAAGGCAGCGTTCCCACCATTTGCAATAAATGCTTCAAGATGATCACGCATCGGGGCAGACCAGTATTCATCATGTCCAACGCTCAAGACGAGTTTGTAGTGTTCCAACATTTCAGGGTGAAATTCCAAATCGGAGTTCGCAGCATAATCAAGCGTATATCCGTTTTGTTCCGCCCAGACGATAAACGCCGACTCCCAGTTACTGAAAATACCGCGAGTAGGGCGGTCAAACGAGACGCGGTTTCCCTGTATTTTGCTTGCCCCGTGATATCCGTAGAGACTGAAACCGCCCCAGTTGTTGTAGGCGTTGTAGGTGTTAGTAGAGAGTTGGAGAAGCATCGGCGTGTTTGCGCCGGGTTTCGCAGGACGGACAATAAAGAAGAGCGTGCTTTCGGCAGTACGATGGTTCCGATAGACAACATCACCGCCGCCATCTGTTGCGCGGAGTGTGCCTTCATAATAACCACTCCGCCACGATTCAGGCACTTCGAGCGTAAAGGAAGCGGGCCATCCACATCCCTGCGATGAGGCATCTGCGGGGATCGGATGTGCTGCACCGGGAATTTCATTTTGACTCCAAACGATCTCGCGTGTCGCACCGATACGTGCAATCTCAAGTGAGTAGCTGCCTGCGCTCGTTGAGATGTGGAATGCAATTTCTTCACCGGGGGCATAACTGAGTTGATGTGTATATCCGTCAATATACAGCGGTCTGATTTGGTTTTCAGTCTGCGTTAAAGTTGCCATTATGCGTACTCCTTTGATGTATAGTGTATCATCTGCTAAACGAGGTGCCGACGCGATCAAGGCTATTTTCTTTGACTCTTTTCGCCAAATATGCTATTATTTTACAATCTTTTCGACTTTTGTCATCTTAATTCTCAGAATCATCCAAACTTTGGAATTGAATAAAAATGAAAAACGGTCAAAAACAGGTAACCCCACTATCGCCAGAACAGATAGAGCAATGGGAAAACGATGGATACTTACTACTAAAAGGTGTTGTTCCTGAGACTGCTATCAATGGCGTGCGTGACAGTTTTGCTCGCGTCGTAGACGGCATCATTCGCGAGTTGAAAGCGGATGGGATTATCGAAGAT
>VXXH01000608.1 GCA_009835515.1 Candidatus Poribacteria bacterium | reverse complement strand
GGAGATAACCTCTATGCATTAAACCATCTCGGTTTAGCCTACAAACAACTCGAACGCTATGATGAGGCGGTGGAAGTCCTCCACAAAGCACTATCGCTTGATCCGAGGTGTGAACGTCCAGAAAGCGAAAATTTACACAATTACTTGGGGTTAATCTATCTCGGACAAGGTAAACTTGGTGAAGCAATCGCTGAATTGCGGGAGTCCATTCGGTTATTTCCCAAGGACACTTGGGCAGGAGAACAACTCGCTGCAATCTATGAAGATCAACAGCGTTACTTTGAGGCACAACTCCAGTACCAACGAATTTTGGAAATTGATCCGGATAACCTCCTCGCCTTGACACGACTCCAAGCACTCGCACAACTGAATCTCGGTGCGAGGCAGGTTACCGATGTGCCGCCTGTCACCCTCCTGACTCCGGATGTTGAGCATATTATCGCGAACGCCCCTGACGCGAGCGATTATCCTGACGCTGATACGCTGGTGCTATTTAACCATTTCAGCCACGACGTTTTGCCGACAGGACAGTCGCGTTACACAACACACCAAGTTGTTAAAATCTTCACCGAAAGAGGCATTCAGAGGTACGGGGATATTGCCATCCCTTACCAACCCACCGCGCAGAATATAGCGGTAAACATCGCAAGAACAATCACAGCGGATGGAACGATCCTGCAACCACCCGATGAAGCGTTTAACGACGTAACGCCGCCCGGGTTGTTGTCCCAAAACCTCTATTCTGACGCTATGTGGAAGGTAATTTCTATGGTTGGTCTCGCCCCGGGAGTCTGCATCGAGTACCAGGTAACGCTCGAAGATAAAGTGCCAGGCGGAGAAATATGGATTACTGGCGGATATAATTTTCAGGCAACAGAGGCAACACTCGAAACCACCTTCGCGCTTCAGATGCCGAAAGCCTGGCACCTTCAATGGGGAATTGCTAACGAGCCAAATTCACAGGTGCCTGCAATATCCCATACAGAAAATGATACTGTCATCTATATATGGAAGTACGGCGAGATGCCCGCGCTGACGTTGGAAGAAGGCATGCCACACATTAACGACATCGTACCCCGTTTGCGCTATTCCTCAATTGAAGATTGGGACAGGGTCTATGCGTGGTATAAAGACCTCGCGAAAGGGAGATACATCCCCAATACCGATATTGAAGCAAAAGTCCGGCAGCTAACCAGCCATCTGACGACGGAGGCGGCGAGAATACGCGCGATCTATCATTTTGTCACCACAAACATCCGATACGTCGGTATTGAACTTGGACGGAGTGCTTACCAACCCTCGTCTGCCACCGAAGTTTTTCAAATGCAATACGGGGATTGCAAAGATAAAACGACACTCCTGATTTCAATGCTCGATTTGGTGGGTATCAAAGCCTACCCGGTCCTGGTGAGTGTCGCACCGCACCAACGAGTTGATACGACACTACCTTCGCTCAGTCAGTTTAACCACATGATCGCCGCAATTCCTACCAGCACAAATACTTATATATGGTTGGATCCTACAGCTGCAACCTGTAGTTATGGTGACCTCCCATATAACGTGCAAGGACGCACAGGCTTTCTTATCTCCGATACACACGGCAAGTTTGTGGAGATACCTATTTATCCATCAGAAGCCAACCGACTTGTAACCACAACAGAATTAACGGTAGACAACGATGGTAGTGTGCAAGGCACGCTCCACATCCAAACAGGCGGACAGTATAACCTAAATACCCGATGGGCATACCAGCAGATACATCCCAGTGCCCTGAAAACTACCTTAACGACTGAACTCAGCCAGCAATTTCCGGGCATCCAGGTGGCGTGGTCCGAGATGTCCAACCTTCGTGATTTAAACGTGCCGGTGACAATTAATCTCGGTTTCCATGTTGAAAATTACGGGACGTGGGTGGGAAACGATATGCTATTACCCTTACCGATTGATGAGTTCGCAGACTACGCTGGAACTTTTGCTAACGAACAACGCACCTATTCATTGGATTTAGGTTATCCGATGCAAATCGAAAAGGCAATCCGCATCCAAATTCCAGACGGATGGACGGCTACACTGCCAAAGGATATTCACCACGCTACAGGAAATGCGGAGCTGACTCGGCAGTACAGGCAGGTTGGGAATGTGATCACTTATCAGCTCATGTTTACGCTTAAAAATCGCATACTTCCAGCGGATGCGTATGCAGCAGCAAGATCACTTTTTACGGCACTTGCGAGCGAAGATGGCAGTCGTGTGTTGCTAAATACAGGCGGCGATAATCAGATGTCGCTAAAATAACGGCTGCTCGGCTGACGGCGTTACTCTTTGACATACTTCCAACCGTCAACCAGAACAGGAAGTCCGCGAATCAGGCACATAGCGACAGTCACACCAGAGAGTATTACACCTGCTAATTCCAGACCGACGATTAATTCCGGATGAATGCCAGAATTCTTGAAGGCAATAACACCGCCAAGATAGATGAAAGCGACTGCTTTCGCAATGCCATAGATACTACGGCTTATGCGTGAACTCGTAAGGGCACGGGTCCATTTGGAAGACATCATGGTGTTCTCACCGAAGGCTGTTTTGCCTTGTGCAAACGCAGCACTTCGCAAGCCGTCTGTGAAAAACCCTCGCGCAATCACGATCTCTGGAATCCAGAATGG
>VXXH01000355.1 GCA_009835515.1 Candidatus Poribacteria bacterium | reverse complement strand
ACGTATAGCAGGCAAGACAGACCCGTCAAAATCACACAACCACCATCTGTGGAAATAACGACTTTAGGAGAAACGCTCCGTCAATCGGCGGTGGATGTGATGATGCTCTGCTTCTTTGCAGTCATATTGACAACCGTGGCATTCCTGAAATTCTTTCGTTCCGATATTTGACGCAACAAACTGTTAAGGTATGTCAGTGATAGTTAACAATGGTAAACTTTTACGAAACTTCTGTGCCTTTTACAGAATTCCTTTCTACATGAAGGCAACGCTAACGAAGGAGATAAATGAAAATGAAACATAGAAACCTCACGCGAATATTCTCGATTTTGACAGCCTTAAGTATCGCCACCGTTTTTGGGTTCCAGGCGAATTCACAAACAACCACTTCCTTCACATTCGCAGAATCAATAGAAGGTAGGGCACCAGCACCAGATAATACCACCCCTGCAGAATATGACGGACCGCAAACTGTGAAGGGGTTGATGAACGCCTTTGATACGGCGTACAACCAAAGGTTTTCAAAGGTAAAGGTGACGGCAACCTTTGGGGACGGTGTCGTTTATCGGAGCGAGCTTGCAATTAGCGGTGAAATAGACGCGCGACATTCACGCGTAGAGTGGCTCCACATGCTTTTGCAGAGAGGTATCACTATAGAGGATTTCGACGATTACAGGATCTACCTGTCAAAGCGACACACTTTAGCATTTTTGGAGGACAATCCGGATTTACGGAAAATCGGGTTTCTTAGCATGCCTTTAACGGATGATCAAGAAGCTTATAAACTCGCTTATATCAATAAGTTAGTAAAAAAGAAAAATCAGAAGGAAATTCGGGAAGCCTCAAAACGGGTTGAACGTATCAAGGAACAGATTGAACGCTCTGAGAAACAACTTGAACGGGCAAAGAAACAGTCTAATCCGCAGCGGCTTAAACATGTTCAAGTCCAACTTGAGAGAGCTGAAAAACAACTTGAAGATGTGAGGGTGCAACTCAAACGTATACAAGAGGTTTTGGAACACCTCAAAAAGCCGACGCCTCCTCAGGACCTAACACCTCCTGAAAAACCAAAGTAGAATATAAGAAAAAGGTCTTCGTATCCGCCTTTACAGGACAAAGGAATAGACCCTTTTGGACTATTCTGTTTTGTCAATATGGCAGGACTTATACGCCGCATGCTTTTCTGGATACGCTTTAGATAAACAACAAAGGGCGGAAGTGGCGTAAGTCTTGCTAAAAAGGGAATTCAATATGTTAGGGACATTGATTCAAAAAGAGATGATGCATCATATTCTGAGCGTCCGGTTTGTCATGCTCCTTTTGATGTGTCTATTGCTTGTTCCGTTGACCCTCTCTATCAATCATCAAAACTATCGTAAAAACCTTTTGGATTACCAAGAATCCGTTAAACTGTCAAACATCGAAGAAAAGATCATAAACCCGAGTATGGAACTCGAACCGGAGCTGGAGGTATCTAAACTCTTCCTCAAGCCGACACCCTTGAGCGTTTTCGCAAATGGATTGGGTGACGCACTGCCAAGTTATCTTGGGATGACGCGTAATGGGATTACCCAAGGTCCACCGGCAACCGTTTCCGACTCTATTGCCCACCTTTTAGGGCATCTCGATTTTCTGTTTGTCGTCGGCACCGTCTTCAGTTTGCTCGCACTGTTGTTTACCTTCGATGCAGTTGCGGGGGAAAAAGAAGCAGGCACGTTGCGGATTAATTTAGCGAACGCCCTGCCACGCGACCTCTTTTTATGGAGCAAACTCATTGGCGGATACATCGTGTTCGTGGTGCCGTTTTTGGTGGCGTTTCTCTTCGGTTTACTCGTCATCGTCTGGCAAGGGTTTCCTCTGGGGGAGCCAGAGGTTTTCCCACGCGTCATGAGTCTGATGCTCGCCGCGCTGCTCTACATCGGTGTATTTTTCGCCATTGGTACAGTGATTTCCACCTATTTAGATAGTGCCAAAACAGCACTCATCGTCGCCTTCACTGTCTGGGTATTCGCTGTGCTGATTGTGCCACGCATCGGGTTTGTCGCGGCGAAATTAATCGTACCCACAAAAACCGCGCAGAGCGTTTATCTCGAAAAGACCGCACTCCGCGAGAATTTCAATGCTGAACTTGAAGAAAGAAAAAAGGAGATGCACCAAGAATTCTGGAAAGATCGTCCGAAGGCTTCCAATGAACAGATGTTTGCAGTAGGACAGGAGTTCGATAAATTGGTGCAACCGCTTGAAGGCGAATATAAGCAGAAATTCGCGGATCGCGCCGACCAGATAGATAGGAACTATCAGCGCGAAAAAGTACGACAGGAAGCCGTCGGCGAGACCCTCTCACGAATCACACCGACCTCTTCTCTAATTTATCTCACCACGAACTTGACACAGACCGGAAAGCTTAAAAAACACAACTACTTTGAAGCAGCGGATCGTTATTATGGCGCACTTCACGCGGATCTGTTCAGTAAAATAGTAGATCACGCTTCCGTAAGAAGTTACCATCCAGATGATCTCTACACACTTGCGCAGCCACCCCCTATAGCAGTTCCTTCTTTAGATGAAACGTTAAGGCACTCATTGGTGGATGTGCTTTTCCTATGCTTTTTTGCTGTGGTGTTGACAACCGTAGCGTTTCTGAAATTCTTTCGTTCCGATATTTGAATTGAAC
>VXXH01000549.1 GCA_009835515.1 Candidatus Poribacteria bacterium | reverse complement strand
ATTTTATCCCTCGTATGTGTTTTGGTGGCCTTCATCACCGGGGTGGTGTGGGCACAAGTGAATGCTGTTGGAGAAGCCGGCTGCGGTATACAGAGTTACCACGTAACTACTAATACTGTAGATGTTATATTTTATCACAAGGGGGCAGTAACAGACAAGCGTAATCACGGGGCAAAAGTAGATGTCCAGTTTCTCACTGGCTCTGCGTTCTATCCTAACAATGGTGCTTTTCCGTATGGACAGCACAATGGTCGCACCGATGTCGACAGGGCAACTATCACAATTCAAGATAGACATAATTGGCGTGAGGTTCATGATAAGATAGCGCGCGGACAGTCAAAAAACTGGTCGCGCACGACCTATCTTCGGGCACATGACGATGGTTTTAATCCCTCAGAGTGGTGGGTAGCCGGTGTCACTTACACGCTGTGGAAAGGACAACAGATAAAGGCTGTCTCCGAATACGACATAAGCACCCCGGAGACTTTCTATAGGTCATATTACCGTGTATCCAACACGTGGGGGAATGGTGAATTCGGTAGATATGAGAGTTGGCCCTATTAGGCGAATGTTCTCTACACATGACAAAGATGCTATTGGGAGATAGAGATGCTGTCCCTCTACCTCCCAGTCAAAGTTATCCGAAACTCTTGAAAGGAATTGAAAATGCGGTTTTTCTTTTTCGTTTTCTATTTTTCTTTAGGTTTTTGTGCCTATGCTGATACTTACCCGGCTTCTCCAGCAGGCGGAGGCTACTTCCAAATCTATGCCGAAAGCGACTACGTTTTTGCTCTCGACGACAACGACTTCGATGTCAATCTACAAAAGAAGGGGTTCACGATTGAAATGTGGATATACCTCACGCGTCCACAGAAGCTACTTGATAAGGCAGCTGCACAAGGAACCGAAAGATGGACTATCATAAAGAAAAAGGATAGTTATGGACTGCAGCTCACACCTCTTAGTGCTAGACTTCAATTTACCTTTACCCACCCAAGAGCCCAGGACATCTTTCTTGGACCCGATAGACAGATAAGAGAAAAACGGTGGCATTATATAGCCATTATGCTCTCAAATGCGTATGTTCAACAAGTTGTTGATACGCGTTTATGGGGAAGGAAAGTGCGGGATTTAGGGGTTCGTGATATAAGAGACTTGTTAGCCTTTAGAACATCGGACAGTCCTCTACAAATTGGCGGGGGCGGACCTTCATTAATCGGAATCCTTGAGGGACCCCTTAAAGGAAAGCCTGTTTTATCGAATTTCACCGGTGGATTGATAGACGAAGTTCGGATTTCAAATATCATCCGGTACCCATGGGCACAGCTAGACAAAGAATTTTGGGAAGATACGATTCAGATGCCAGCAGGACCTTTTGAACCCGATGAGCACACGGTTGCGTTATGGCATTTCGACTTTGATGGCTCCGGGGGTTCCAGATGGCGTGATGCCTCCGGAAATGGACATCATCTTACCTACCACGGAGACTACCTTGGTATTGAACCTGCTGAAAAGTTAGCGGTAACATGGGCGGAACTCAAGAGGGAATAAGATGGAAACAACCAAACGAAACGTTTTTGTAATAGGAATACTCGCTATTGGGGTTGCTGTCTTTTTCCTCTGCCAACCCGAGAGTTATAGCCAAGAAAAAACAGCGTCCAAAAAGGAAGTGTTATTAAATCAGTTACCCGATAGTAGCATTATTGCTGTTTCTTCGAGATGGAAAAACACAGCTCCTTTGCGAACAGTATCTTTCACAGATTTAGCAACGGCAACCGAAACTAACATTCGCGGTGTACTAATCGCACAAGGTGTTACCCATCTGCTATTGACAAGCCAAGATGTCTACCCCCATTTAGCTATCTATAGCGATTCAGTATCCCTCGTTGAAACAGATGAGGGACAGGTGACCTTCCGGTATGCTTCGCGGAGTCCTTTAAGTCAAACAGCTATGCTAAAAGGACCTGATAACCAACTGAGTAGTATCTATCTCGGTGTAGATAAAACACCAATTTATTTCGAGAACAATTTGCAAGATAAGATAAAAATCATCAGTATTGTCTGTGAGTTTCTCGGCAAGGATGAAATCCTGAGACTACCTCCAAAGGAAATCTATCTCAAAGACAAGCAGTTCCTCACGGTAGGGAAGACGTGCCCTTATGCTGTATTTATTGATAGAACTAGCGACAATCCTTTTGAGTGGACGCTTATCTGTGTTCAACCCGATCTTCAAAACTCCCTCGCAATCAAATTCTACTTACTAGACACGCCCTCTGAATTCTTCAATCTTGTCTATTCTTCCAGAGTCAAGGAGGAGTACATCAAAATATGGAAACTGAAATGAAATTACCGAGAAAGCAACTTCTTTTTTTATCGCTTTTATGTGCTGGTGGCTTCTGGCTTGGCCTCCAAACAATATCCTATTTTTCTTTCAAAAAACGTGAAGTTGGCACGCCTCCATCTGAAAATCTGAATCATGCTGCCCTTCGAGCAGTTGCCCAACGGGGGTTTGTCTTTGAATACGATATAGATCAAGGCAACCTGAAGAACGCAGAATCTAAACAACTCCCTCAAACCGTTGAAACGAATCTAAGAAATGTCCTTGTCCATCATCATCTGAAACGCGAGATGTTTTATGTGACCTTACAGCGATTGATTGTAATGCCAGGTGGGAC
>VXXH01000284.1 GCA_009835515.1 Candidatus Poribacteria bacterium | reverse complement strand
CGAGTGCTGCGACAGCCTCTGTCTCGTTCTCAAGTTGTTCAAAGATCGACAATCGGCTCAAAATCAATTTGATAAGATATCCTACTGCTCGCCTTGTTTGCGGATTTCGACCAACTCTTCCAGAATGCGTCTGTGAAGCCGATGTAATTCGAGACCTATTCCGATGCCAATAGCAGCTAACGCTCCCACCCCAAGAATAATTTTCGTTTTTAAGGACATGTGCTGCTCCTCTTTTATGTGTGGTGAGGGTGTTATCGTTAGAAGTTTTCGATAATCGCTGCACCGAATTCGGAGGTGCGGACTTTTGTCGCGCCTTCCATGAGACGCTCCAAGTCATAGGTGACTCGCTTTTGGAGGATGGTTTTCTCAAGTCCGTTGATAATCAGGTCAGCGGCCTCTTGCCAACCGAGATGCTCCAGCATCATTACTGCTGAAAGGATCAATGAACCCGGATTGACAACGTCTTGATCGGTGTACTTCGGTGCAGTGCCGTGGGTCGCCTCAAAGAGTGCGACTTCGTCGCTGAGGTTACCACCGGGTGCCATGCCGATACCACCGACCTGCGCTGCCGCGGCATCCGAGAGATAGTCGCCGTTCAAGTTCGGTGTGACAATTACATCGTATTCGTCGGTCCGAGTTAAAATTTGCTGTAACATGCTGTCGGCGATTCGGTCATTGACGATAATCTTACCTTCAGGACACTTACCGTCGTAATCGTCATAGAGTTCGTCTTCCGTGATTGTCTGCTCAGCGAACTCCTCTTTGGCGAGTTCATAGCCCCATGCACAGAACGCGCCCTCAGTAAACTTCATGATATTGCCCTTGTGGACGAAAGTGACGCTGCGTCTACCGTGGTCGATTGCGTATTGGATCGCCATGCGCGCCAAACGTTTTGTGCCGAAAATGCTGATCGGTTTTATGCCGACACCGGAATCCTCACGGATTTCCACACCCATTTCAGAGCGGAGCAGTTCAATAACCTTTTTGACTTCTGGTGTGCCTTGTTCCCACTCAATACCGGCGTAGACATCCTCGGTATTCTCACGAAAGATAACGACATCCATCTTTTCGGGATGCGTAACCGGTGCGGGGACACCTTGGAAATAACGGACAGGACGGACACATGCATAGAGTTCAAGTACTTGACGCAAGGTCACGTTTAAACTACGAAAACCACCGCCGACAGGTGTCGTCAGTGGTCCTTTCAAGGCGACCCGGAAGTACTCAATAGCGTCAAAAGTGTCTTGTGGTAGCCATTCGTTGTATTTTGCCATGGCGTTTTCGCCAGCATAGACATCAAACCAGACGATCCGTTTTTCGCCATTGTAAGCCATCTGGACAGCAGCATCAACGACGTTGCGCGCCACCTTCATGATGTCTCGCCCGATGCCATCGCCTTCAATAACAGGGATAATAGGTTTATTTGGTACGACGAGCTGCCTGTCAATGTACCCTATTCTTTCACCCTCTGTTGGCACTGTTAATTTCCCTAATTCAGTCACTGATTCTTCCTCTTTAATTGCGTTACAGTATCTTTCTTGCAAAGCAGATGCGGTTACAAACCGCACCTACTTTGCTTAGGGGTTTAGTAAGGTTGGAAATCCCATCGAGGTGGCTATCCGCCAAAGGCATTCGTGCTTGCCATTCGGTTGTGTAATGCCACAACTTCGTTCGCGATTGTCATATCATCAGTTGGTGTTGGAATGACATCCGGGTGTGGCGGGATAACGGGTCGAATAATCTTCAACGGGAGTTGTTCACGGGCATCCATCATCCAACCGAAGCCTCGGAAGATGTATGTCAATAGCGTTCTGTCGCTTTCATAGATGTCCAATCCTTCTTGGACTCCCCATCCACCGAAATCGGTATTCGGGGTTAAGCGGAGTGGCGGTTCATCTTCACGGCCCGGACGGACAAAACCTTCAACGAAGGCGAGTTGATAAATGCGTTGGATAATAGTTAATCGCTTTTTCTGCGAATCATTGAGTTGAATGTCGCCGTTATCAATTGCCTCAAGGAAGGGATTGAAATAGATAGCGGGTCTGGGATCTTGCTGGATTTCATCGGCGCGCCCGGCGGCGGCGATTTCTGGATGCCCAAAGGTCGGGAGTGCGGATTGCATCCGTTCACGGATCGCTTCCTCGCGGGCAGCAGTATCCAGCGGTTCGATTTGATTGATAAACGCTGTCATGTCGTGAATCGCCCCGAAATGCCGATCGCCATCAAGAGCCATCTGCGCGGCGACAAAAAAGTCGGAGACCGCCCCGGTGTGTAAGGTGGCAAGATAGCGAGCGACGACGTTGGAGCCTGCCGAACCGTGGTGTATCTGTATGATGCCCATCCGTTCTAAAATATTTGCTTCAACCGTAGAGGCTTCGCGCCCTAAGAGGAGACTATAGCAGGTTTGGAAAGCAGTTTTTTCACTCTTTTCATACTCGGTGATCAGATCCGTTGCGCGCATTGCCAGAACTTGCGGGTGTAGTGCTGGATTCTCACGGAGTTGATGTCGCATATACGCCGAAACTGTCCCTACAGCGACATTCTCCATGTGCGTTTCAATCAATTCAAGCAGAAGCGCATCGGGGTCCCGTGTGCCGTTAATTCCTTTCTGATTTGGAATACTCAGTTTACGGAGTGTTGAGAAGTGTTGAATAGCAGCCTCGGGCCCGGCATTAGGG
>VXXH01000843.1 GCA_009835515.1 Candidatus Poribacteria bacterium | reverse complement strand
AAATAAAGGATCCGATACCGGACTCTGCCATACCTCGGTCTTAATTCGCAGATTCCATTTTTTAAAGTATGTGCATGTGGATGTCGAAGCGAATGACCCAACCGACGTAATCTCCTAATTGATGACAGACATTTCGCGTAGTGTCGTCTTGGCAAATCCGTAAGCCATTTTTCGATTGGAACCCGACCACTTTCTTCCCGATAAAAAACAATTCGTGTGTTTTGTGCCATGTATAGAGCATTTACCATTGTCTAAAAGCGTTTTATCAAGTGGCCAAATAAGGGGACAGTTGAAATGAGGATTCCCACCGCAACAAAAACTAAAAGATATTGGATTACCTTACGCATAGTGATTTTCCTATCCTCGCCACCTTACAATAATATCCATATACACATTTGGCCCTTACAGGGCTAAGGAGGTGGGGCACCATTTCTATAAACATATCGCCCTTACAGGGCTAAAGAAACCATTTCAAGTCCAAGCGTTTGTCGGGATTTCGTCCTTATAGGGTTAATCTCTCAATACCATAGTGGGCTGAGCAAATTCTATTCATACGGCCCGACGGAGCGTACCTATTACCTTAAACTACCACTGCACCTGACAGAATTCTTCGTAATCAATCAGTTCATGGATGGTGGGATTTTCGCCGCATATCGGGCAATTACTATCTTGTCGGAGCTTCAACCGGTTGAAATTCATCGTCAGCGCGTCAAAAAGCAGAAGTGTTCCAATTAAGGAATCGCCAATATCCAACAGAATTTTGATCGCTTCAACAGCCTGGATTGTACCGATAATGCCGGGCAACACGCCGAAAACGCCCGCCTCTTGACAACTCGGTACCATTCCCGCTGGCGGCGGTTCGGGATAGAGGCACCGATAGCACGGTCCTTTACCCGGATAGAGGACGGTAACTTGACCTTCAAACTGGAAGATGCTCCCGTGAACAATCGGTTTGCCGAGCATAACGGATGCGTCGTTGAGGAGGTAACGCGTCGGTAGGTTATCACACCCATCCACAATCAGATCGTATTGCTCCAGAATTTGGAAGGCATTTTCCGAGGTAATCCGTTCATTGTAAGAGACCACTTTGACATCCGGGTTCATCTCTGCGATGGTGGCTTCTGCGGATTTCGTTTTTGGGACGCCGATGTCGCTCGTGCCGTGCAAGATCTGGCGTTGCAAATTACTGAGATCGACTACATCGTCGTCAATGATGCCGAGTGTGCCGACCCCTGCCGCAGCAAGGTAGACACCAACAGGCGAACCAAGCCCTCCTGCCCCGATGAGCAGCACTTTTGATTCCAGCAGCTTCGTCTGCCCCATCCCCCCCACTTCCTTGAGGATAATATGTCGGCTGTAGCGTTCAATCTGTTCGTTGCTGAAGTTAAACATCTTATGCTCCCAAATTGGAGAGGAGTTCCGAAATCGGTTTATCCGAATTCGCTGAGATTCGTAGCGCGAACCGTTCGCGTGCGTCTTCGGAGGTGCGTTCCACCGTGAAATCGTCACCACCGTACATCTGTTGTAGGACAGGTGTCAGGTCTGCTTCAATAGATGCAGCGACTTCCGATGTATTCGGGGCAATATGGCGGTTGTTTATCATGAACAGGAGGTCACCACCGTTGAAATGTACTGCATTTTCCAACTCTGCCGACGCCTCAAGTTGTTCGCATTTGGAAAGCACCTCTGCAAGTGCTTGGCGAATCTTATCAGCGTTATCCCCTTCAACTGCATGCTTCCGGTTGTAGAGGAAACCGTGTTCGTGGTAAGCGTTATCAATACTATAGTTGGCTTGCTTTAAAATCAATAACACACCCGGTCCCGCATCAACGTGCGAGTAGTCAGCGTAGTTCAGGTAATCATCTGAATCCGCCTCCTCCATCCAGCGATTGAAGACTTTGATGAAGTTGGTGTAGTTGATATTGCTGTCTTCGGTTGCGAAAACCTTGACGTTAATCTGTTGTAAATCCATCCTGGTAAAAAATTTCCTTTCGTGAGTGATTAACAAAGCAATTGGGGGCATATCCGATAAAAAAAGCACTGAGATATATCTATTCGATCAAGAGTTCTTGGATGTTCTGCCCATCAATGCTGACAACGGTAACTTGTGTCGCGTCTAACCAGAGAACCTCGCCTTTGCTATTACAGACACAAACTAAGGCATACTCGCCTTCCTCCACATCAGCCAGCAAGTTCCCAAGGAAGACATTCGGTTTCGAGGATTGAAAGACACCAAACCCGGTGCCGAGAAGGCAGTAACGTTTGCCTGTCTAGTTATGTTTAACGATTGTTGCCATCTATTTCTGCCTAAGTGTATTCTGTTTCATTGTTGCCAACCTGCTTTGCTTCTTTATTATACCGCAAGTTTGCATGAAAGTCAATTTTTATTCTCGCACCGTTGGTCCCTCTGCTATACGCGTCTTTTGCAAAGTATCGGCTTCAAGATTAGCGTCTTCGCACGCCAACGGCTTGATTGAAAGTTGATAGCCCAATGCTTTGAGAACGATTCCGAATGCGTCAATGAGAGGCGTATCCTCGTTAGACAGCAGTTTTGAAAGCATTTCAGGGTCCATATCGGCTTGCTTCGCCAACTTGGAAACCCCACCCTGTGCTTCAACAACAGTTTCAAGTGCCCTTAGAACGACAGCAAGACTCCTATAAATGTAGTAGTCGTCCAGAAT
>VXXH01000466.1 GCA_009835515.1 Candidatus Poribacteria bacterium | reverse complement strand
GTGATGGCGTAAGTTGTGAGGGTATAGCCGATGTCTTTGTCTGATAGATCGGTTCCCTCTGGAATGTCGAATAATTCTCGATAGACGTTTTCGGCGAACCGGGCGTACCGGTCTTGTTTGAGTTGCCATCCTTTTTTGGGATCGTATTCGACTCGGGTGATCCAAGCTCTCCATCCGAATTCCCAATTGCTATTGATACCTTTGCTATTGGTTTGGATCTCGATAGTTTCTTGGTCTGGTGATAGATAGACTCGCACAGTTCCGAATAGGCTGTCTAAGCCTTTGGGCGCGTCGGTGTATACGAGTGTCCAGGGGATTGGCTTCTGTTTCATGGTTATTTCCTTTTTAATGCGTCGAAGATTTCTACGGGGGTCATCTGTTTAATCTCGGCAATTTCTTGGATAAAAGCACCGGCATCGTGCATTTCTTGGATAGTCATGTCGCGCTTTACAGAGATGCTTTTCTGCCATCTTTTGCGTTCAAGGTGAATTTCTTGATTCAGGTTCAAGATCTGACTGACGTAGTTTCGGTTGATACCGATAATGTCTGCGATTTTTTGGTGTGAGAGTTCTTGATTTCTCAACTCGATAATCCGAGCATGGGTCTCTGGATCGTCGCGTTTATAGCGTTGGAGTCGGAGTTTTACACCGTGTTTATGGAGTATGGCATAGAAAGTTGCGACGCTCTTCGCGCCTGTTTCGTCTTTGATCTCTTGGATCTCCATGCCTGACTCGTACATTTCACAGATTTTGGCTTCATCGTAGATCGGTAGGGGTCCCGATTTGCGTCGTGGGATGCCTAATTTCTTTAAGCGGTTGAAGATTGTGGTTTCGCTCACGTTATAGGCGATGGCGAGGGTGCAGCTTGATTCACCGGCAATATAGCGTTCTCCCATTTCTTGTTCGTTGAATTCTATTTTCGCTGGCATGGGGAACTCCTTTTTAGAATAGGGTGAGTTGCTTCTTTCGAGGCTTTGTCTGAACTTCTATTGGTATTTCTTCTCCAAAGCCTTTGATGGGGTATTCGTTCTCTATGGGATCCTCGTGTCCGGGTAAGCAGAACTCACCTTGATTCGGACGTTTATGGCTCCATTGCTTGAAAAAAAATGGAACTTCTCTGATCTGACATTCGATGTATAGATTGTGAACCCACTGGTATTACATGGGTCTATGATTAGGGCCGCTTTCACCGCCAACGATGACCCAGTTGACAAATCCGAGGTGTTTTTTTAGATCTACGGATATGTCCTCAAGCAACGGTTCGCAGGAAAGGAAACGGATGTCTGCTTTGATCTGGCGAAGTTCCTCAACACGGTGTAGGACTTTGTTGTTCTCGATGCTGGTGCCGATCCATACATGAGGTGGAATATCGAGCCATCCTTGGACTTCGACGACGCGCTCGGGGCGTTTTGTGAGGACTTGGTATTGGTGCTGGTTTGTCTCACGCATTACGCCAAAGATTTCTGCAAGCGCGCTGTCCGGCACATCCGGGTGAAAGAGATCGGACATAGAACAGACGAATATCATCTTTGGCTTTTTCCACTGCTTGGGCTTGCCGAGTCGTTCAGGAATATATTTTGCGTTGCCTCTCCATTTTCCTGTGGTAGAGTTGGCAACGTCTCCATAGTGGTTGATGCCTTTGGATGCGAATCCGGCAGCTATCGTTTCGGCATAGCAGTTGCGGCAACCTTCGGATACGGCTTTACATCCGATAACGGGATTCCATGTTTCGTTTGTCCAGCCGATTTTACTTGGCATTTTGTTGCTCCTTTTCTCTTTGGTATTTTACACCGGCAAGGAAAGCGTTCATGCTTTCCCAACAGGTCATGATAATGGGGACGTGTATACTTTTTTCCATGAGTTCTCTGGATTCAAAGATGTAGAGAAAGTCGTTTCTTTTATCACTACGCATGCCGATGATGAAACCTTCCCTTTCACTGACCTCGTAGTATTCTCTGATTTGCGGTGGAGGTTGATTAATCGAGAGCTGTGTTGGGGCTGCTCTCGGTAGTGTGTTTTTCATGCTATAGAATCTCCAGAGTGTTATGGCTGAGAGTTGGACTTTTGGTCTGTTGGTAGATCGGTAGCATCATTTGGTATGGTAGATTGAGGTATTCTACCGCGAAACGCTCGGTGAATTGGTGAACGAAGGTTTGGATTGTTTCGAGAAGGATGTAAAACTTTCCGTCCTCGTAGACCCAGCTGCCCTCTGTGCATTGAAGTATTTTGGAAGCAGAGATTTTGTAAGGCTTTTTCCGCTTGCCGTCGATTTTGATTGTGAGTATGTAGAAATGTCCGTCATCTTTCATGTAGCCCCGGACTTTGTGTCCCTGAAGTTTGAATGTTGCAAAGACTGACCACGGTGTGGCATCGAAATACTGGTCTTCTCTTTCGTCTTTGTAGAGTGCTATGATCCGGGGGCGGTTTGGGTTTGGCGGTTCAAGTCTTCCGGGTGGGATGCTGAGTCGGAAAAATTGACCGTCTTTTTTGATGTAGTAGAAATTTGTTTTTTCTTCTCTGTAAATGTCAACGCCGTGTAATTGGTGTGCGAGTTTTTTTTCATTGTTCTTCATGCTTTTTTTCGCGGGCGATAAAGAAGTATCCGACACCGCGTCCGTGCGCCCGGGTGCACTCTATCTTGTCGGAGCCGGTGAGAACACCGATGGCAAGTAAGAAGGTTTCAT
>VXXH01000353.1 GCA_009835515.1 Candidatus Poribacteria bacterium | reverse complement strand
AGATATTATAGAGGGGAGCAGGACCGCCGCGACCGAAACCGCCACCCGGAGGTCCGCCGCCTCCACCACCGGGTCTTTGTCCGGCACCCGGAGGTCGCATATCAACTTCCATCTTTTCCCACGTTTTACCGCCATCCGATGTCTTCAACATGAGTCCGCCGTCTCCAACGACCAAACCGTTCTGATCATCCATGAAATAGACATCCTGTAGCATACCTTCAATACCGTCGCCACGGAGGATATCATCTTCCCGCAGGACGGTCCAATCCGCATCGGATACTGGGATAAAAGAAAAGAGGAGTGCAAGTCCAATAAACACCCCAAAGAGACTGATAATTGTTCTGACCATGATATTCTCCTTTTTCTAATGGTTTTCAGTTTTCAGTTTGCCTCGCAGTGAGAGTTATCAGACAAGAGACTTTCTGTAACAATCCTCATCTTCCTGAAGACTGCGAAGGTGGAGTTATTCGTTATGAAAGGCTTTTAACTGAAAACTGTTAACCGATAACTGACGACTATTCTGACTGAAATGCGTCATAAAATTGCCGTGCTCTGTTTTCAACATTCCTTAAGTAATTTTGACCGATCTGCTCAATGTAAAGTTCGGTTAAGTCGCCGCTTGCTTCACCGAAGGCTTTGGAAAACTTCCGACACTCCTCTTTATCACCGCCAGAGGCGTAGGCTTTGGTCTTCGCATCTGTGCCGGATTTTCGGACTTCAACGAACTTATCACGGAACCTGAGATAACTCCCGTCACCAACAAATTGGACATCCTCAAGTGCCGTAAAATCAAGGGTTGGCAGCGCATCTGAAAGGACAGCACGTGCTTGTTCTATATCTATTCTTTCGTCGCGGAGGGCAATGGCGATGCCGAGAAAAAATAGGTCGTTTTTGTCGCGTTTCGCTTCGCCTTCCAATTTTGCTGCACGGAGTTTTTCAGGGTTCGGTTCAGATTCATTGTAATAGGTAATGTCATCTCTCACGTCGCAGGTTGCAGTGATTTGACTCTCAGTAAAAACGCCAGCAAGATAATCAGACAAACGCATATTCGCCTGTTTGCAGTGCGCTGCGAGCGCGGTGACAAGCACCATAGATTCACCTGCCGACTTTTCGCGCATCGCAATAGCAGTTCGACCACCTTGACTCTGAATAAGTACTTCAGGACCGGTAATCATCCCACCGCTCTCTTCACCCGCAAAGATGAGTCGCGGCTGCACACCGAGTGAAATTGTCTCGCCATAGACATCTTGGATAACGACCGGTGCGTCTGGTACATCAGCGATCTGCCGTTCTATCTTTTTCATAATCGCAGCGATTTCTTTGAAACCGACGGGTACGTTAATAACCTTAACATCGTTCGCAGCACCCCACTGATCCCAAGCGAGTGCCGAAGGCGTTGTCTTAATCATGAACCTCGGATGATGCTCCCAGAGTCCGTCGGTTTTGAGTTGCTTGGCGTAGAAATCCATCAACATAAGAAATGCTTGATTCGGCGTGTAAATCGTCAAGAGCCGGTTATCACCGAGATCGAGAAAATCGACACCGAGGTGTTTGAGTGTTTCTGCCCGCGACGTATCCTCTATTTCACAGACGATAAGCCGATCGCCATCTGGATCGGTTGCTTCAATAATGGTACCGACAGGTTGTGATTTGAGTTTCGTCGCATAATCCGTGGATTTGACGACATCAAGGATACTAAAATCACATCCGAGGTCGTAAAATTCAGCCGCACCGGTCTTCGGATTCTGATCAAGTTTGCCGATGTTGTGATAGAGCGGGTCCGCCTCAGTGTGGAGCCAACGGACAGAATTAGCAATACCTAATCGCTCAAAGATAGCACGCATCGGACGATACATACACCCACCGACACAATCGACGACAATCGGGGGTTTTACCTCGCGAATGAGTTTGAGGTTTGCCGCTGTAGCGACACCACCTTTAAGGTAGCCGACATAAAGCTGTACGCCGTCGTGGAGTTCATCCAGTCTTTCAAAATCTATATGTTCGTTGGTGACCGCACTGAACTGAATTGGGTATCCGTCTGTTTCAGCAGTTTTAAGAATTTCTTCAATCTTGTTGACGAACCGCATGGATTCTTCGGGTAGGTATTGACTGCCTTGATTGTTGAGATCTTTGGTCGCGTTTTTGGTGCTGACGGAGTGGCTTGATGTAACATGCTCGCCACCATCAAGGTCAAGCATGAAAATCAGAAACGATGCCATCCAGATAGGCAGTGTGCCGAACCCTTTCGGGACATACGTACGAATCCCTTGTGCGGCTTGGATCCGAGCGATGTATTCGACATATTTCTGTGAGTTGTAACGCACCTCACATCCTGCGAGTTTCTGAACTAACCTGCCATCTGCGGACTCCTTAGCGACAAGACTTTTTCCGAGTGTTGCCAAGATAATTCCGATCTGATTGATCGGAAATCGGGTATCCCACGGGTATAAGATATTCTGTGGACCGCGGATGCCAGCCGTCGAGACTTGTGCTTCCTTCGCATAGTTCCGAAACCATTCCCAAAGGTTCAAACGCTCAATTAACGCCTTATCGAGATGGAATGTGAACGCCTCTGATTCATCTTGTGGAAAAAGGGGTGTTTTGATAGAATCCGGCGTATTTTGCTCAACAACAGCGAAGAGCTGTTGCTCGGTACGATCCCGTTTATGCCGATAACTTTCGTCA
>VXXH01000017.1 GCA_009835515.1 Candidatus Poribacteria bacterium | reverse complement strand
CATATAAACTAATCTTTACCGTAGGAGATTACCCATGGCAAAGTTCTTGACTGCCAGACAACGCGAGATCTTTACCTATATTCAACGGCGTATCAAAGAGGGGTACCCACCAACAATCCGTGAAATTGGAAGTAAATTCGGTTTCTCAGAAAAGGCGGCACACGACCATCTCAACGCCCTTGAGAAGAAAAAGTATATCGGGCGGGAAGAGGGCAAACCCCGTGCCATTTCTATTCTGAAGGAAGCAGACCCCAAACTCCAAACCAGCAAATGGCTGGAAGGCCAGAACGCGAACCCCGCCTTAGCGGAGGTACCACGCGATATTGTAGAAATCCCGATCTTCGGACGCGTGGCAGCAGGTACGCCTTTACTCGCATCGCAGAATATCGAAGGCACACTTCCAATCCCGACACGCATGGTAAACAACCATGAGTGTTTTGCCTTGCGTATCATCGGCTCCAGTATGGTCGGGGCCGGCATCCTTGAAGGCGACTTCGTCATCGTTAGAAGGCAAGCAAACGCTGACCCCGGTGATATTGTTGTCGCACTCGTTGAAGACGAAGCAACCGTGAAACGCTTCTACCTTGATGGAGAACGGGTCCGGTTACAACCTGAAAACCCAGCGATTGAACCGACTATCTTTAATGTTAATGACGTGATGATACTCGGCAAGGTCATTGGGCTTCACCGTGAAATATAGTAAAATCTTTTACGCCACTGACCTCAATGTGATGGGCAGAACGAAGTATCTGCCCATCCCCCTCAAAATTCTACGCCGACGCCAAAAAATCAGTCAATTCGTGTAGGTGGGAAAGCTGGACATCCACCATAGATAAATCTGGACACGCCTTCTCCTCGTTGCCAACAAGCCATGCCGTCCACAGTCCTGCATTTCTGCCACCGACCATATCCGCAGCGTAACTATCACCAACGTAGATAGCGTGTACAGGGGCAACCGCCAATTCCGACAAAGCCGCTTCAAAAATGCGAGCGTCCGGCTTTGCTATCCCCAAAACTGTCGAATCTATGATCGCCTCAAGCAGCGGGGTGAGTCCATAGTCATCACACCAACCGCGGGTATTCCCAAAGTTATTGCTAATCACAGCAAGCTGATACGTACCATGAAGCGTTTCGAGCCAGCGCCGATTGTTTTCGAGATTCTCGGCAGCACCCGCGCAGAACCAATCGACATATTCATCTTTCATCTGATCACTCAATCCCAACCGCTTATAGATTCCCACTGCAATCGCATCAGTAGTCTCCCGCAAGTTACAACGCGCCGCATATTCAGAGGCGACTGCCCCAACCGGTAGCATTGAACCGTCTTGATAAGACCACTCATGCGAGGTATCTCCGAGGGCAAATTCCGTTATTGTCTCCTTATCTGCCTTGTCAAACGCCTCACGCGTAATCTCTGGGTGCCGCTCGTGAATAAAATGATACGCCCGTTCCAACCAATGGATCCCGTTTCCATCTAAAGTTCCGCCGAAATCAAATATTAATGCGCGGATGTCTTTCATTCACTGTTCCTTTTCTAATTTTGATGTTTAGGCAACACGTGCCTTCTGATGTAATTGAGTCTCTAACACTTTTACGACTTCAGCGGTGCCAATTTTCGTCATACATAGGTGCGGTGCATCCTGCCGATGACACGTCCGTTCGTAGCACGGACGACATACGATTGGTTTCTCTATAATTGTATGTCCGACACCATAAGGCTTATGGCGGAGTGGGTCCGTTGGACCAAAGAGCGCAACCGTTGGTGTACCGACTGCGGCAGCGATGTGCATAGGTCCGCTATCACAGGTTAAACACACTTCACATCTCTCTAAAAGCGCGCCGAGTTGTAAAATTGACGTTTTTCCGATGAGATTAATCGCCGATAGTGAAGCAGGCAAGTCATCTGCAAGGGTCTGCTCTGCAAATGAACCGGTCAATATAATTCTCGCATCCGGGATAAGGTGCTCAATTTGGTGAATAACCTCAGCGAAATTCGCCATATCCCACCGTTTTGTACGCCACGTCGTGCCGACATTGAGAGCGACAAGCCGATCGGCTTCAGAGACCCCTGCAGCATGCAAAAGGTCTTGAATCATCTCTCGATCAGCATCCGTATGCCAAAACTCCAAAAAATCTGGAGCGGTGTTGATATTGAGTAGTTGCAGGACCCGTAGATACCGATGTACCTCATGGACACTTGTAGTATCCTTACACGATGCGGTTAGCAACATTCCGCGCCCACTGACGTTTGTCCCGACACGTATCGGCACCCGCGCAAGGAATGGTAGCAATGCGTTTCGGAACGATGTCGGATGCAACACAACAGCAACATCAAACGCAGTACCCCGTAGCTGACGGACCAATCTCGTTAAAGACCGGTAGCGACCACGGCTTTTGGTATCAACGATACAGGTATCAACATACGCGTGCGTTTCCATCAATTTCGCGACACGCGGTCGTAACAGGAGTGTCAAACTGGATTTAGGATAGGCATGTTTCAAAGCACGCAATGCAGGTGTTAATAACACCATATCGCCTATCCAACCGCCTGTTTGACACACCAAAATATTTTGCATCGTCGCACCCGTGAAAGATAACAAGATGTCTATCTTAGAAAAAGAACGGATTTGACCAGGCCTTCTTACCGGTTTCGTCTGTTATTTCAACGCGAACGTATTTAGCACCGTTCGGAAC
>VXXH01000356.1 GCA_009835515.1 Candidatus Poribacteria bacterium | reverse complement strand
TATTTGTGGAGTTTATATACTGAAGTGACCATTGCAGGATTTAACCTGCTTTTGGCTTGGACTTTCTTTTATACCAATATCCAGTTGCCTTTGGCTTGGCTGTTAGCAAAGCCCTCATTACATTTTCGGGAGTATCTTTGATAGGTTCTGCCAGTTTGTTCTTGATCGGACGGCCTCGTTTTCTTCTATCTTTCAATTCTGACTTCATTTTTCTCACTGCCTATTTGACCAAAACTCAATCCATTCATCCCAAGCATCCGGATAATCCACGTCTTTAACTCTCCAATCAACAGCAAATGACAGTGTATCAGAATGCATTTTAAGTCGTGTAACTGCCTGCTTGTTAATACTGATTCCTCTGTTATTTGTCCCTGTTGCTGAAGATAAGTATTTTTGTCTTCCAATATCATCTATAACATCGTGCTGAGCGGATAATGGGATGTAGAAAACACTATCCATGCACCTGTTCCAAAAAATGTTTATCAGGAAAATATCATGTTCCGGTTGATAACCGGATTTTATTTCATTGCTGACCTGTTCGTTATCAACTGTCCACAAAACCTTGAAACCTGAATCTCCCGTCAAGGTTTTTATGGACAATTCTCCATCACAAAGAATCACATCATAACTGCGTTGATTTCCCTTTTCAGGCACAACAACATTTTCCGATCCAAATTCTGATTTAAAGAATCCAATCAATACATGCTCTCGCAATATCCCGATTGCAGGATTGCCTGGCGGCATTCTTCTGCGAACCATATCAAAGGCGATTGAAATCCCCTCGGCAAAATGTTGTCTCTTTTCTCGAATTAGGAAAAGATCATACAAACAACGATTCACATTCTGTCCTTAATCTGGCTTTTGATATTTTCACATAGTCCTCTGATGTTTCATATCCGATATAATGTCTATTTCCTCTCATTGCAGCAACCGCAGTGGTTCCCGAACCCAGGAAAGGATCCAAAACAACATCACCAGAATAAGTGTAAAGCTCTATCAATCGTCTTGGAAGTTCTATTGGAAAGGGAGCTGGATGTTTAACTCTCTTTGCTGATTCAGCTGGAAATGTCCAAACGCTCTTTGTTAATTTTAGAAATTCTTCCTTGCTGATTGTCGATGTCCTACCCATTGCCGGACGTTTATAATCCTCTTTTGAAAAAACAAGAATGTATTCATGAATATCACGCAATACAGGATTTGATGCAGATTTCCAGCTTCCCCAAGCACAGGATGTCCCGGCACTTGCAGATTTGTCCCAAATAATCTCACCACGCATCAGATAACCTATTTCCCGCATTTGTTGGGAAATTATTGCATTAAGGGGCAAGTATGGTTTCCGACCGAGATTGGCAACATTTATGCACGCTCGACCACCAGGGGAAAGAACACGATAAACTTCTTTCCAAACGGAATACAGAAGATCAAGATATTCATATTCCGTTAAATCATCATCATAATCTTTGCCAACATTGTAGGGCGGTGATGTGACCATAAGATGAACAGAATTATCCGGAAGTTCATACATATCTTCGCTTGAATGATTGTATATTTTTTCAAGAACATCTTTTGGGCATATGTTTTCTTCGCATGATATGGATTTGTTGCTCTTGACATTAACAAACATCTTGCGTTTGTAAAAACCATCGGAATTGTGACCAATTCTGTTTGTAGTTCCGAATGTTTGCATTTCCGTTCTACTCATGACTTTCTGGCTCCGCTGTCCAGTCCGTTTAACCCGATCAGTTCTTCATAGGTCAACTTCTTACCTTTCATTTGGCTAAACAACATCTTCATCATTTCCTCGGTATCGTATGATCGCAGGTTGTGTCTGCTAACAAATTCATCGACATACTTTTGAAGGTACTTGGGAGACATCTTGTGGGATGTTCCCTTGTGGGAGCGTTTAAGCATACTCCAAAAAGATTCAATGCCATTCGTGTGAACCATGCCATCAACAAATTCCCTCGCACTGTGATTGATTGAAGAAAGATTGGTAAGTCCTTTGTAACTTCGGCTTTCATCGGTGTATTTCTCGGTATCCTTTTCAACATTCTCATTGATGAAACCTCGCAGGGTCAATTTTCTGGTATTAATGACAATCTTGGCTTTAATCTTTTTTGTCTTCCTGTCTTTTACACCAACTACTGCGGTTTTGCCAACAGTTCCCCGACCCTTCTAGAGTTTGTCCTTGTTGTACTTGTTCTTTTCCTTACCGCCCATGTAGGTTTCATCGGCTTCAACAGGCCCGACAAAGATTTCCAACCCTCCAAGTGAATCCTGATAGGCTTTCCTGATTCGGTGAGAGAGGAACCAGGCGGTTTTCTGTGTAATGCCAAGTTCCTTGTAAAGCTTCATACTTGCCATACCCTTCAGGCTGGAAGTCTGGATATAGACGGCATAAACCCAATAGAGTATGGGAAGCCGTGAATTTTCCATGATGGTACCCATACGGACCGAAAACCACTTGCGACACTTGCGACAGCGGTAGTCCATTGTCTTGTGAGTCACATCCGTTTGAATGTTGTCACTTGAACACTTGGGGCATTGAACCTTATCCACCCACCTGATACCTGCAACCCACTTCTTTGCTTCCTCATTTGTCGGAAACATCTTTTGAAGTTCAAAGAGCGTTATTCCCTTGCGATGGTCTTGTCCTAGCATTTTGAGTCTCTTTTTACTATTTACTGTAATATAG
>VXXH01000083.1 GCA_009835515.1 Candidatus Poribacteria bacterium | reverse complement strand
GAATAGGAGTCTCTCAAACTCGTAAAAAAAAATCGCGAATAATCTCGTGAACGTTTGTGAACACCTTTAGAAAGGATGCACCACTGATCAGATAAATTACTGCAACGAAGACAATAATTAACACAGTTCATAGCACATCGCGACACAAACATAAAAAACTTGACAGCAAAACCTAAACAAGTTAATATTATCACATCATCAGAACCAGTCCGAGATTTTAAACAAATTTAATCGTTACAAGGACGGTTGAGGCGCATCGCAAACCGGCTTTTGACAGGGACCCCACCTGTTACTAAGAAGGGGCGGAAAAAGCCGAGCGGGAATCCAATCGTTAAAAATTATGAAAACTTATCGCGTTGCCATACTGGGGTGTCGGAGCCGCGGCACCTCGGCAGCAAAGGCATATCACGCACATCCACGTACCGAAATCGTGGCACTCTGCGACCTCGTCCAAGAGCGGTTAGACACTCTCGGCAACATCGTGAACGTCTCCGCACATTTCACCGATTTAGACGAGATGATTCGGCAGACAACTCCCGATATCGTCGCGATCCCCACAGCAACAGAGGCACACTATCCGCTCTGTATGCGTGTCCTTGAACACGGCGTGAACATCGAGGTAGAAAAACCGCTCTGTATCGATCTCGTTCAATCGGATGAGGTGTTGGCGAAAGCGAAAGAGAAAAACGCCCGCGTCGCCGTCCATCATCAACGCCGCACCAGTCCGTCGATGCAGGCAGTCGCGAAAGCCTTAGACGAAGGAAAAATCGGTGACATTCGCTACATTTATGCCAGTGGAAAAGGCTACTACGCCGGTTACGGGTTAATGAACATCGGAACACATGTCATTAACAACATGCTCCGTTTCGGTGGAAAGTGCCGAAGCGTCGTAGCACAGGCGACAACGGGTGGTCGCGCCATAACACACGACGATGTTCTCCCCTCACCGGCGGGTATGGGCACAGTCGCAGGCGAATACACCACAGCGACACTTCAATTCGACGGAAATGTCACCGGCACCCTCATCCAACACCGATTTCCAAAGGTAGATACCGATGCTTACATGATGGAACTCTACGGCACCGAAGGTAGACTCATCTGGTCGGAATTGAAAGGTTCATGGTGGCTATCTACACCACATTTCGTCCCTGATGGCACACACGACCAGTGGGAAGCGCTGCCCTCTATCTATCCAGAGCATTTTGATCCGAATAAAGGCGCAGACGCTGACGATTACTGCTTCGTTGACGAATATGTGAACGCACTCAACGAAGACCGAGAACACGAGTCTAACGGCGAAGAGGGTCGCCATGTTATTGAAATCTTGATGGCGATTTTCGAGTCTGCCGGCTACGCCACACGTGGCGAGTTGCCCCAGAAAAACCGAGAACATCCATTATTACGATGGCGTGCCGAAGCGGGTTTAGGTGAAATCAGAGAGATGCCACGCGATTACGGCACCTGGCTATCACTTGAAGACGAACGTCTATATGAATAGTTTTCAGTTATCGGTTATCAGTTTTCAGTTAAGAGGGGATACTGATTAATCTAACGTCTCTTGTAACTCTCACTGCGAGGCAGACTGAAAGGTTTTTCGCAGAAAAACCGTACTGACAACTATTCTTCTGACGACTCTCACTGCGAGGCAAGATTTTTTCGCAGAAAAAATCGCTCCGATAACTGATAACTTCTAAGGAAGAAAACCATGCCGAACCCTACGACAAATGCTGACAATCTACCACCGATCCCACTCACGGAAGAACAACGTTATCTCTTTGATACCCGCGGGTGGCTCCTGTTCCCAGGCGTACTCAGCGAAACCGAGGTTAAAGAGATGCGCGAGTTCTGCTATCAACTCAATCAGGACCGCGAATCAATCCCTGAACACCATCGTTCTTCCATCGGCGGTCCCCTCGAATCGCTAACAGACCATCCGGTTGTATTGGGATTCATGAACGAATTTCTGACCTCCGGTTATGCCAATGAGAACTGCTACGGATTCCGGTTTGAAGGTACGTTCCTAACCATTCGAGCAAACGGGCACGACAACTTCCAACCGCACGGTGGGCGCGGTATGCTCAACTTCCCGGGCAACTCACACACATACCACCTACATCACGATAGCGCACATAGCGGATTAACGCGCATCGTCTGGGAACTCAATCCAGTCAAAGAAGGCGGCGGTGGAACGATGTTCCTTACGGGTAGCCACAAAGGCGCGTTCCCTGCTCCGAAGTCAACGACGGATCGTAATTCCCCATTGTGGGAGGATTACACCTGTCCTGCTGGCTCCATGCTGGTTTTTACAGAGGCGATCACACATACAGGTGCAAGGTGGACAGATGAAGAAGTCGATCGGGTCGCAATCTTCAATTGCTACAATACCGTTGGAAACAAATGGCATAAGTGGGAACCACACCCAAATCACCTTGAACAGATGCCGTTCAAACGCCAGACGCTCTTCCGTCCAGTCTACTGTCAGGACAACACGCCTACATTGGATGCGGTGTAAGAGCCTGTTGAGTTCCACTTCGTTCAGTCTAACTATAATTTCTTTGACGCTTAAAACAACTTAACCATAACCAATGCGGAAACCCGTTTTTTTGATCAACAACTCGACTCCGAATATAATAGAGAAAGGCACAAGTTGTTGGTCAAAACGGAAAAAACGGAGCGAAAACCCAATCGTTAAAAAATTATGAAG
>VXXH01000005.1 GCA_009835515.1 Candidatus Poribacteria bacterium | reverse complement strand
AACAATTCCCAATTCTGCCATCACTTGAAGGTATTCGCTATGTGCACCGAGTTGATACTGCGCTGTGTAACTCCCAACGAGAGCTACATCTTCTTCATAGAGCATCGCAAACGCACCATAACCTTTACCTAAAATCGGATTCTCAAGGAACATCACAACCGCTTGACCCCACCGTAGCAAGCGCGCTCGGTTTGAAGCATAACTGATATCCACTGCCGACGAAACCCGCTCGATAATAATGTTATAGACGCCGGGCAAATTCAGGCATACCAGTAAGATGAGACATGCCGCACCCATAAACAGAATCTTTTTATGTGTAACACCCCTCCCAAGTTGCAGCAGTATAAAACCGACTGTGACAATGACGGAGAGCCAGACACCGCGCGAAAAACACATTAGAAGCCCAACACTGAAACAGACGAACCACGCTGTCCATAACACTCGATCATAAGTGCTGTTATCAAATAGGAGGCGACTGAGGCAAATCAAAAAGAAGATCGCGGTGAAGGCACCGTAAACAGAGTAATTCGTAAACGGGGCACTACGATAGGCACTTGTCCACTGCCACGCGTCAATGCGATAAATTAGGACAATCACTGTCCAGATAACAGCAACAGCGGCGGAAGGAAAGATAGCAATAAACAGTCGTTTCAGGGTTGCTCTGTTTTGGATAACTGCATACACGATAACACTAAACAGCATGTACACTGTCGCACGCAGCGCGCCTTTGAATGTGCCAAAGAGATCAGGTGTATTAATTCCTGAAAGGAACGTAACGAAAATATAGGCGCAAAGTGGTACCAAGAACGGAAAAGTATTTTCTGGTCTCTCTTTCTGTAGCACCCGATCAACTATTTTTTCCGCGCAGTAAACGGCGACGAGCATACCTAATAGTGGTTCCGTCGGTGTTTGAATTTCAAAGCGACCCGGAAGGATATAGCGGAATGAAAAGGGCAGGGCAATTAACAGCAGATAGACCGCGATCTCCATGCCGAGGAAAACGAAGGCACCGGTTACAACCAGCAGACTAAGGAGTGGGAGCGGGGTGTCCGAGTAGCTGCCGATAATGCCACCGAACGCGAGACAGATGAGAAAAAGAAGAATTCGTTTGGCATGCTTTAAGAACATCCGTGGAATAACTATTAGGTTAGAATTTCATTTTGACACCCAATCCGATCGCAGTACCATCTAAAATCAGGTTGAGCGGGGTCGTGCCTGTTGTCTCTACTGTTTTGAGTATCCGTTTCAACTCAAGGTTGAGCGCAAGGTTATATTCCCACTGAAGCAGTTCTGCACCGATGATGACATATCCTGTTGGACCAGAGGAACTGTCATCGAAACTGATGCCTTGTTGCTCAAGCAGATCCACTGCATTGCCACTAAAACTCGTCCCTAAAAAACCGATGCCGCCGCCCAAATAGATCGGCAGAAATTCGGATAGCAAAACGGGTCGGTAGATAAACTGATATGAAATCGGAATGAGTGTAGTAGAGAGGTTCGCCGAGGTAGGTGGTGGAATGTCAAGTTCCATCTGCCAATAGCCGAATTCAAAGCGTGAATCTAACTCCGGTGTGTGTGCAAACACAACTGAGAACGTAGGCAGCAGTGCACTCGGAACACTTGATACACCGACACTCTGGAGGATATCAGCCAAGCCACCTAACTCCGGTTTATATGAAAACAGGGAAAGTTGAAATGAAGGAGAATCAAGATGTTTTCCCAAGAAATCTCGGACGGGTGACGGGCGCAAGGATGGGTTATCAACAGCATCCGCGGGTGTTAGACAGAGGATCAGGAGTAGCAACATGAAACATACAAAGACCAGACGCATAAAAATAAAGTCCTTATCCAACGAGTGCTGTAGGACACAGACATGGCAACGATGGGCGGGCAAGGAACCCGCCCCTACGTTGATATGAAACAGTTAGGCTACATCATTGCGCCAGCGGGGAGCAGAATGACTTCAGCCCTGCGATTCATAGCTCTGCCAGCGGCAGTATTTTGCGGGGCGACAGGTTTCGTGTGTGCCATGCCAACTGCCTCTATTCTGGCGGCATCAATTCCTTTGGATTTCAAGTATTTTGATACCGAGTTGGCGCGTGCTTGTGAGAGATCCCAGTTGCTTCTATGGCTTCCACGCAGCACCGGCGTGCCATCAGCATGTCCAACAACCACAATCTTTGCATCCGATGCCATGAGTTGATCGACGACACCGTCAAGCATCGCTTTGTCTTTGCTGGATAGACCAGTCCGGCCGCTGCCGAAATTGACGGTCGTAACCACCATCGGTTTCTTGGCTGCCTCTTTTGCGTTCATAGCAACCTGTTCTTTCACAGCCATCAGTTCAGATTGAATCTGTTTTATCGCTGCGCCGTTGGCTGTAGCGTTCTGTCCTACAGCATCCAGCTGCATTTTCAATTCAGCATCTCCGCTTTTCGCAGCGTCCATCGCTTCTTTGGCTTGCATGTCAACAGCCTTCGTCAGGTCAGCGCGGAGCTGCGCATCCCCTTCTTTGGCTTTTTGATCGGCAGCAGCAATAGTGTCGGCATCACCTTGTTGGGATGCAGCAATCGCCTCCTCCTTCCCTTTGGAGATTGCTTCCGTCGTATCTTTGTTATTCTGATCGACTTTGCCTTCTAACATCGTGATTTTGTTTGACATGTCAGAGTTGGTCTGCTCTATCTGTGAGACATGTTCATTCTTCCACATTTCAAAC
>VXXH01000861.1 GCA_009835515.1 Candidatus Poribacteria bacterium | reverse complement strand
CTCTAACAGCTCGTAAGGTAGACGCCATGCTTTCAGGGTCGGTTCCAGAAAACTTGCTACAGAGTCAACCCATTGTCCATCTGCGTCCCGATTGTGAAATCCACGATATCCGATAAATACGACTACTGGGACCCGCATGTTGAACACCGTGCCTCGAATCGCATCGCCGGATTCCAGAAAACCTGTATTTTGGATAATTATCACCGGCTTTTTGCCGCCCACGTACAATCCAGAGGCAAGAGCGAATGCCTCTCCTTCACGGGTTACCGTAATAACTTCAATATCGGGTTCGGTCCGTAAAAGTTCATAAATTCGCGCACTGCCATTGTCTGGAACACCTACCGCGTGCGTGATGCCCTGTTTTTTGAGTTCACTTACAATCTTCTCTGCTGATGCCAATGTGTACCCCTACTTCTTGAAAATTTAATGCACAATGAATTACTTAGCTGGTAGTCTGTCCACCTTTGAATTGTGGGTAGACTCGTTCGTAGTAGGGCAATTGATTGCCCGTCGTTGTATAAAATGAATCGGTTGATGGCAAATAAATCCTAAATCTTAGACTGGACAGACTACTCGGAACCGAACCGCTTCAGGGAGTAGTTATCAGTTTTCAGTTAATAGCCTGTGATGCGAACAATATTTCGCCCGCCACAAGAAATTTCTTAACTGATAACCGACAACTGAAAACTGAAAACTATTCTACTGCCTCCCTTCAACCAATGCGTCAACAACCGTCGGGTCGGCAAGCGTTGAAGTATCACCGAGATCAGAGATGTCGCCTTCCGCAATTTTGCGGAGGATGCGCCGCATAATCTTGCCGGATCTTGTCTTTGGCAGCGCAGGCGTAAACTGAATCTTGTCCGGTGTGGCGATCGGTCCGATATGTTGTCGGACTGCTTGTTTGATGCCCGTTTCTACCGTATCAGATGCAGATTCACCCGTCATGAGCGTAACATACGCGTAGATACCTTGTCCCTTGATGTCGTGCGGATAACCGACGACTGCTGCTTCCGCCACCGCTTCGTGTTGACCGATCGCACCTTCGACCTCCGCTGTTCCTAATCGGTGGCCTGAAACATTCAGGACATCGTCCACACGTCCTGTAATCCAGTAGTAGCCATCTTCATCGCGCAGTACTCCATCGCCTGTCATATAATAGCCGGGGAATCGGCGAAAATAGGTATCTAAAAACCGCTCATGATCCCCGTAAACCGTTCGCATGATACCGGGCCACGCCGTTTTGATACACAGGTAACCCGTTGCGGGGTTGCCTTCCACCTCGTTGCCCGCTTCATCAAGTATCACGGGTTCAATTCCAAAGAAAGGGAATGTCGCCGAACCCGGTTTCAGCGGCGTTACTGCGGGCAGCGGGGTCATCAGAATACCACCGGTCTCCGTTTGCCACCATGTATCCACAATCGGGCACCGTTCCTCACCGACGATGTTGTAATACCACAGCCATTCCGGTTCTTTAATCGGTTCACCCACCGTGCCGAGTAACCTGAGTGTGGATCTATCATACTTCTCGACCCATGTATCGCCTTCCTTCATCAACGCTCGCAGTGCTGTCGGAGCGGTGTAGAAAATATTAATCTGATGCTTTTCGACGACTTGCCAAAAACGTCCGAAGTCTGGGTAGTTCGGCACGCCTTCAAACATGATGCTAATCGCGCGATTCGCAAGTGGACCATAGATAATATAAGAGTGTCCCGTAATCCAGCCTATATCAGCCGTGCACCAGTAGACATCACCTTCATGATAATCAAAAACCTGTTGGTGTGTGTAAGAGGTATAGACAAGATAGCCGCCAGTGGTATGCAAAACACCTTTCGGTTTGCCTGTTGAACCGGAGGTATATAGGATAAAGAGCGGATCTTCAGCGTTCATCACTGTCGGTTCGCATTCTGCGTCGGCATCTGCCATCGCTGCATGCCACCAGATATCGCGCGAGGCATCAAAATCCACTGCGTCTCCAGTGCGTTCCACGACAACAACTTTTTCAATAGACGGACATTCCGCTACGGCTGCATCTGCGTTCGCCTTCATCGGAATATCGCTACGCGGACCCCGCATTGCGGTGTCTTGCGTTATGAGCATTTTACACGCCGAGTCATTAATCCTGTCTCGGAGGGATTCCGCTGAAAATGCGCCGAAAACGATGGAGTGGACAGCACCGATCCGTGCACACGCCAACATCGCAATCGCCAGCTCTGGCACCATCTGTAGATAGATACAGACGCGATCCCCTTTTTCAACGCCTTGTGCTTTCAGGACATTGGCAAACTTTTTGACCTCGGCGAGGAGTTCATTGAAACTAAACGTCTTATCTTCGGACGGATCATTCCCCTCCCAGATAATAGCAGTTGCATCGCCGTGTCCTCCCTCTACATGTCGGTCAAGGCAGTTATAGCAAGCGTTCAGTGTGCCACCTTCAAACCATTTAATATCGCCGTTAACAAAATCGTAATCGAGAACCGTCCGCCATTTTTGATACCACGTCAACCGTTCCGCAACCGTTGCCCAGAATGCTTCTGGGTCTTGAATCGATTCGGTATATTGTGTTTGATACGCTTCTAAACTGTTGACATGTGCGTTATCAATCGGATAGGCAGTTTCCACCGGTGAAAAAACATTATTAGCCATTTTATATTTTCATCTCCTCTACAAATCAATCTCCAGTTCTCAAAATACCTCTACAAGTTGTATAGGATATATTCTATAG
>VXXH01000087.1 GCA_009835515.1 Candidatus Poribacteria bacterium | reverse complement strand
CGCACAACCGCGCGCCTATGGTTACCAACGCTATTTATAATATTTTTCTTCTGTTTAGATTTTGGTGCCTTGCCAGTCCGAAATGGAAGCGCAGCAGCCGCACCGATCACTTCAAGAGATCAACGCTCCCGCACCACTACAACAAGGCGTAGCACTGTTCTACAAAGGAATGTTGAATTAGTGAGTGCTACCGCGCAAGGTGTGACAATTCAACTGCTCATCCCTGAATCCGATTTTCGCTTTAATAGCAGTAACACCGAAACTGAAACTGGAAAAGTTGAAAATCAGACGATCTCTTTCTCTAACTGCCGGTTCACTACCGAACCGGGGACACCACGTCTCCCCGTCCAGACCACACTCCTCGCTGTCCCCGCCGATGTGGATTTTCAGTTGCGGATTGTCGAAAAGCGTTTCAGTACACGCAGCGCGGAAAGGATTGTCTATACACCAGCACCGCGAGGCGCGACACAGCCACAAAAGGACCGCTTCTCCCCTGATAGCCTCGCTGAAATCAGAGAAGATGGATGGATGCGAGAAAACCGTATCCTCCCGATCCAACTCAATCCTGTTCAGTATAACCCTGTCCGCCGTGAAGTGAGGCTTTACCACCGGCTCGTCGTTGAAGTACGTTTTATTAAAACGCTTACACGTGGCGTGAAGGCTTCACCCTCCGCAATACCGAGTGGTTTACGCCCGGAATCCGCTGCTTATAATGCCATCTTCAACAATCTGCTTATTAACCCACAAAACGCTGAGCAGTGGCGTTTACCCATCGCCCGAGCACCATCAGCACCGAGCGCGCCTTCCATGCATCCGCAGTATAAGATCAGCGTTACGGAATCCGGAATGTATAGCATTACGGCATCTGAACTCGCGGCAGCGGGTGCTGATATCACGGCTATCATGCCGAGGACATTGAAGTTAATAAACAGAGGCAATCAGGTTCCGATCTTTGTTCGCGGCGAAGGCGATGATAAGTTCGATCCAACCGATGAAATCATTTTCTACGGCGAACGCCAGCACGGAGAAAATAGTTACATTGACCCCTTCACCGATGAGAACGTCTATTGGCTTTCATGGAACTCGGGACCCGGGAGTCGGATGGTAACGAAAACGGCCTTCACAGGGACAAGCGATACACAAGATCACAAACTTTTTCTGACACGTGCCCATTTCGAGAAAGATAACACTTTTAGGAGGTTCCGGGATGTAAATCTTGCAGAAGGGCAAACATACGAAGAATTCGGCGCAGGTTTACAGACCCGTTCATTTACGCTAACTGAACTGCCGGCACTCCCAGATGATAGTTGGTTCTGGGCACAACTGACTGCACCGGCATCAAAGTCGTTCAACTTTATGCTTGTGGGTCTCGCAAATACCGCCCGCCCCGCAACGCTCCGCGTTAGCCTCCACGGTAGATCCAACACAGGGCACGACTGCGATATATGGCTCAACGATAAAATCAGACTCGAAGAAGCACGATGGACCGGTGAAACCAAATATCAACTTCAGAATCAAGAACTTTCCCAATCCTTCCTTCAGGATGGACGCAACGTTCTTCAGATTATGAACCCCGGAAGTCCCGAAGAACTTATTGACATTATCTTGTTGAATTGGATCCAAGTCGACTATTGGCGGAATTTCGACGCAAAATCGGATGTACTGCCCTTTGCAATCACGCCATTCCCGGATGAAACCGGTGCTGTAAATCCGAATTTTGAGGTTATTTTAAAGAACTTCTCTACGCCTGACATCGAAATTTACGGGATTGACGGTACCCGCTATGACGGTATGTCTGCACTCGTTGATGAAGACGCTCCTGGCACCTATAGAATTATCTTCCGTTCCACGCAAATCCGTCCTAAAGACGAGAAGGACCCCGCTGTCCAATACATCGCCCTCACTCGGAACCAATTCCGAAAACCGAAAATTTCGGTAGACACTCCATCCGATCTGCGCGGCACGCATAACGGAGCAGATCACATTACCATCACACACGCAAAATTTATCAACGATGTTCAACCGCTTGCCGACTTTCGCAACCAACAAGGAATGCGGAGCAAAGTTGTTGATGTCCAAGATATCTATGACGAATTTAATCATGGCATCCTCAATCCGAACGCCATCCGTGAGTTTCTTAAGTACGCTTACTCCAACTGGCAGCCGCCCGCTCCAACGTATGTGCTTCTCGTAGGCGACACGCATATTGACATAAAAAATAACATCAATTTTGTGCCAACGATACGTGTGCAAATCCCAGGCTACGGTTCGAGTGCAAGTGATCATCAGTTCGTCACATTCCGCGGTGAAGATAGTTTTCCAGATATGCTCATCGGGCGGATGCCTGCGAATACTCGCGTCGATGCCCGCATATTCGTTGAACGCACAATTAACCATGAAACCAGTTCACCAGCAGGTCCCTGGCACAAACGGCTGCTGATGCTTGCAGGTTCGGATAACACATTCCATTCTCAGATTGATCGACTCATCTCGCGCAATCAACTCAGGAACAGGTATGAGACCGAACGCATCTATGCACCCTATAAAGATGAACTGGATCTGAGCATTGACGAAAGTGTTATTACGCCTATCGCCAGACAGGTTATCGACGGCTTCAACAACGGTGCAAGTCTTATCAACTATATTGGTCACGGCGGTGGTGGTATCTGGTCAGACAGCCGCATGCTTGACTTTGAGGATCCTGAACAAAATTTAACCTATATTTCACAAC
>VXXH01000562.1:2208-2733 GCA_009835515.1 Candidatus Poribacteria bacterium | reverse complement strand
CATCTACATTGGTATGGTCGTGATGCTGGTATGTCAGTGAGTGAACTCGGTGAGCACTTGGGTCTTGCCCATAACACAACATCTGGGTTAGTGAGTCGTCTGGAACGACATGGTTGGGTAATCCGTCGTAAATGTGATCAGGACCGGAGACGCGCTCGGATTAAACTCACGCCCCAGTCTGAAGAACTTTTCCGAGAGGGTGTAAAACACGCGGCAGATTTTTGGCAAAGTACTTTTGGGCAGCTATCCACGCAAGAACGTGAAAATCTGATTGAAAGCCTGAAACGGTTGAAACAGGTGATGGCGAAGCCGATATGGCCAAGTTATGCGCAGTTACACCCTCGCGATGAGGATCATCTTCAAAAACGGTTTAAAGCCGACTTGGACGAACTCGCACAGGCAAAACTGAAACTTGTCGGGATGCGATTGATTCTCGCGCAAATCGCAGAAAAGCAGAATGAACACGAACTCACAGCGTACTTAAACCAAGCCGCCTCCGAAGAAATTCGTCATACGAACCAACTG
>VXXH01000562.1:0-2198 GCA_009835515.1 Candidatus Poribacteria bacterium | reverse complement strand
AACCAACTGTTGAGTCTACTCGGCCGTGGTGAAAATATGGAGATGCTCCTCTCAGCACTCGCCCATGAAGACAAGGTCGTCTATGAGGAACTGATTGCCTTACTTGAGATCGCTCCACATGCTGAAGAAGACGAAGAATTAACACTTCTACAACAGATGGTTCAGGATAGCCAAAGATATAAACGTTGGTTTTGTAGTGTTTATAAACAAACGAACCAGTGACTACTATTTTGTCAATGGCCACCAGAGTTTCTGGTTTGGGGTTACCCAAAGAGCCAGAAACCACTTTTCCGGCCGATGACGCTTAAGAGGAGAACATGCAGTCCCAAAGCCCCGAAAGCCTTCCTCCAGAGTGTTATAATGATACCGAACTAATTGAGCGATTTCAACAAGGCGACACCGCCGCGTTTGATGCGCTCTTTACCCGCTACCAGAAACGCACCTATCGCTTGGTGCAACGCTTTATCTCAAACCGAGAAGATGCCTTGGACCTCACGCAAGACGCATTCATACGCGCCTACCAAGGCTTAGGTGATTTTAAGAGCCAGTGCCAGTTTTATAGCTGGCTTTATCGAATCACAGTCAATCTCTGTATCGATTTCTTAAGGAAAAAAGCGAGATCAGAAGTGCTCCTGTATGATTCCGATGAATCGGGAGAATTGCCGATGGCAAACATCCCCGACCCGCGTGCAGAGTCGCCAGCAAAAGCGGTTGAGAATAAAGAGTTGAGAACCCACATCCGGAAAGCAGTCCGCCGACTCCCACCAAAGCAACGGCAAATCTTCATTCTGCGACATTGGGATGGGCTCTCGCTTAAAGATATTGCGGCAGTCGTTGGTAGATCTGATGGAACAGTCAAGGCACATCTGCTTCACGCCCATCGCAATCTTCGGAAACATCTACGTCCTTACCTACAAGAATCAGATTCGTAAAAAAGTTTCTGTATGCGCGCTTCTCCAGCGCGCATACTCCCGTCATGTAGGCAGGTGCCCGGATAGAAGAACAAGACTATAAACTATATGTCCGTGGTCTCTTCTGCTGCAAAGAGTGCTTCAACGAAATCGGCACCTGTGAAATCCCTCAAATCATCAAGTTTCTCACCGATCCCAATGAGTTTGACCGGCGCGCCAATCTCAGCATTCACCCCAATGACAATACCGCCTTTCGCTGTCCCATCAAGTTTCGTAACAGCGACACCGGTAATCGGTACCGCCTCGTTGAAAATCTTCGCTTGCATCAAAGCATTCTGACCCACTGTCCCATCAACGACGAGGAGTACTTCATGTGGTGCGCCAGCATGCGCTCGTCCCATCACACGTCCTATTTTCGCTAACTCATCCATCAGTGGCTTTTTGGTATGCAGCCGTCCGGCAGTATCCACAATTAGCACATCTGCATTGCGATGCTTCGCTGCGTGAATTGCATCAAAGACGACAGCAGCAGGTTCGGCATTCTCTCCACCCCGAATCAGTTCGGCACCCGCACGCTCACACCAGATCGCGAGCTGATCTTCCGCTGCAGCGCGAAATGTATCCCCCGCGGCGACAAGCACGCGCCGCCCATCTGTGATAAAACGACTCGCAAGTTTACCGATAGTCGTCGTTTTTCCGGCACCATTCACACCAAGCACCAAAATTGTATACGGTCTTTCATCTTTAACGTCCAGCGGTATATCTTCACCAAGCAGATTCAGAATTTCCGATTTTATGACCGATTCCAACTCCGAAGAATCACTTAATCCCTCCACTTTTACTCTCTCCCTCACGTTATCCATTAGCATCAACGTCGTATCAACACCGACATCTGCTTGGATCAAAATCTCCTCGATTTCCTCCATCAGGTCCTCGTCGATCTTTCTACCCATCCGCAGGAGCCCTGATAACTGCGACATTAGCTGGTTGCGAGTTTTCGCTAAACCCGACTTGAGTCGATTAAACCAGTTCTCCTGTTTACCTCCAGCATCGGATTCTTCGCGGCTTTCGTCATTACCTTTAAATAAATTTCTCAGCATTACTTCTCCTTTTTTTCTGTTGTATTTGTGGCTTCAGCAGTCGTATCTGCATTTTCTACATGCATATAATACTGTAACAACAAGCAGAAAGGCAAACGAAATTCTGACCAGACCCATTTATAGTGGATCTCGGAATTAATGAGACACTTGGCACCGGCACGGTTAGGAAACCGTGCCTACCGGGGAA
>VXXH01000638.1 GCA_009835515.1 Candidatus Poribacteria bacterium | reverse complement strand
AAATACAACACACCTCTCGATTTGCACAGCGGGTTCTCTCGTGCTGAGAGTCTGATGCAGATGTGAAGGAGGTGGACGCAGAAACCCAGCGGAAGCAGTGTCGCTTCTGCGAACCGTAGGAGGTTTTTTTTGGCTGTTACAATGAAAGAGCTCCTTGAATGTGGAGTTCATTTTGGACATCAGACCCGTCGCTGGAATCCGAAGATGGCAGAGTACATTTTCGCCGAGCGAAATGGGATCTATATCATTGATCTACAAAAGACGTTACGGATGCTTGAAACCGCAGCAGAGTTCGTGCAAGACATCGCTTCAAAGGGCGGCGGGGTGCTATTTGTCGGTACAAAACGTCAATCCCAAGAAGCTGTACGCGGCGAGGCTGTTCGATGTGAGATGTACCACGTGAACCACCGCTGGCTTGGCGGCATGCTCACTAATTTCCAGACCATCCGTCGGAGTGTCAACCGTTTGGATAAATTGGATGCCGATGAGACAAATGGTGTCTTTGAACAGATGCCGAAAAAAGAGGTAATACGCCTACGACGTGAAAAAGGCAAACTTGACAATAACCTCAGTGGCATCAGAGAAATGAAGAGGCTCCCTGAAGTTGTCGTCGTAACGGATACACGTAAGGAGCATACGGCTATTGCCGAGGCGAATAAATTGGGTATCCCGATCATCGCAATTGTGGATACGAACTGCGATCCTGACCCGATTGATCTGCCGGTCCCCGGAAATGACGATGCAATCCGTTCAATCCGGCTTATCTGCTCCGTTTTAGCGGAGTCGGTCATTCAAGGACGCGGTGGTGCATCAGAAGGTGCAGAGGTCTCAGACGAGGTGGCGCAACCTGATGCCGCTCGCCCCGTAGATGCCGTGCTTGAAGCCGAACGACATGAGGAAGAGAGTGCCGCGATTCTTGAAGAAGCACAGTTGTCCGCGGAACCCGAAGCTATTGGCGACGGGGAGCAACGTCAAGCGCGTGCCCCTCGCCAGCGACGGAGAGGAAGACCCCCACGGCGGCAATCCCAATAAGAGACTTTTACGCGCGGTTGCTTCTTAATTAGCAATCGCGCCATAAATACTTACCAGTTTTGGCGCGGTCAAAACCGTATAACGCGTTATTTATATTATAACCGTGCTTGCTGAAAACGAAAATAAGTCGTCAGCCATCAGTGTGCTTTTTTCAAAGTCCTTTCAGTTATCAGTCACAAGAAATGTTAGGATTACCAAAAACCTCTTGTAACTCTCACTGCGAGGCAAACTGACAACTGATAACTGACAACCAATTACAAGGAGGATGGATGGCAATTACAGCAAAGATGGTTAGCGAACTCCGTTCGCGTACGGGGGCGGGGATTATGGAATGCAAAAAGGCGCTAACCGAAACGAACGGAGATATCGACGTAGCAATTCAGAAACTACGGGAGCAAGGTTTGAAAGCTTCCGAACTCAAAGGCAGCAGGGCAGCAGAAGAGGGGCTGATTGTCTCCTATATCCACCCTGGAAGTCGCGTCGGCACGTTAGTCGAACTGAATTGTGAAACCGATTTCGTCGCGCGGACGGAACAGTTCCAAGAGTTAGCGAAAGAGATCGCGATGCAGGTGGCAGCCGCTAAACCAAAATATGTTAAATCCGAAGATGTACCTGCCGAGGATCTTGAAACTGAAAAAGCGATCCTAAAAGCACAGGCCGAACAAGAAGGTAAACCTCCGCATATCGCTGAACGGATCGTTGAGGGACGCATCTCTAAATTTTACTCAGAGACATGTCTCCTACAGCAGCCCTATATTCGCGATACAGATAAGACCATTGAGATCCTTGTCAAGGACGCTATTGCCCAATTGGGTGAGAATATCGTCGTCAAACGTTTTGTTCTTTATGTGCTTGGACAGTAATGATACACACCCATTTCGTCTCGAATGTGCGTAGAGATCGCACCCGCAGCGTCGGGGATTGAGGCTGCCATAAGACGAAATGGTGATAAGCTAAGAGGCAGAAGCGCAGCTTCCGTCGCGATGCCTTGTCATTGAAGGGCAATACCCTTGCTGAGTTTTGTAGTGCCCCACAGGTATCCGCGATGTCTTAGAGGAAAAAATCAGATGCAACAGAGGATACTTCAAGAAACTGAATCCCGGATGAAGAAAACCATTGAAGTAACAGCGACAAAATTGTCGCATGTGCAAACCGGGCGCGCGACACCGGCACTCTTGGATCAGGTTACTGTTACCTACTACGGTACCAAAAGTCCACTGAGTCAGGTCGGTACGATTACGACACCTGAACCGCGCCTGCTTGTCATTCAACCCTGGGATAAGACGCTAATTACAGAGATTGAGAAGGCTATAGCCCATTCGGATTTGGGGCTCTCAACGAACAACGACGGGAACGTTATCCGAATCCTGGTCCCCGAACTCACGACAGAGCGACGGACTGAGCTAACCAAGGTCGTACGTAAACTCGCTGAAGAGGGGAAAGTCGCCATTCGAAATATCCGCCGGGATGCCAATGACGCTGTGAAAAAACTTGACGGCGATTCAGGGGGCGGCGGCGGTAAAAGTCGAGGTCGCGGCGGGGATAAAAAACGCGGAAAGGCTACCGCAGACCCTGTGCAACAGCTCACAGATACATATATCAACCAAATTGACGTATTAACGGAGGCGAAAGAAACGGAATTATTGGAAACTTAAGTGGTTCTCGGTTATCAGTTATCAGTTGTTAGTCAACTACTCGTAGCAGTTGTTTTTGTTGGACTTGCCGCAGCATGCCTCTTAACTGATAGCCGATAACTGAAAGGTTTTCGCAGAAAAACCGAACTGAAAACTATTTAAGTGGGATACAGAACCTATGTTTTGGCGGAGAGTCCTGAGTGCGGTTGTGCTGGTGCCGTTAGTCGTCCTGATTATTTATTGGGGGGATTGGCTCTATTTGTCACTTGTATTAATCGCTATGTTGATGATGCAAGTTGAGTACTGCCGTCTGGCGCAGCATTTCACTGAAAAATTGAATCCTGTGATGCCAGCACTCCTAACAGGTGTGTTCTGCTTATTAGCGTATCTTCTACCTACCTTGACAAAGACGGTACCTGATTCAGCGATAATGTTCAGTTTCTTGACTTTCGTGTTCATTTACGTCTTCGCTGAAAGTATCTTTAGAGCGAAAGTTGATGGTGAGTTGATCACTGTCACGCTGAAATTAACTGGTATTTTAACAATCGGTTGGGTATTAGGATACCATCTCATTTTGCTGCGGAACGCTGAATCAATCGGTATGCCTCTCATTTTCCTGTTATGTGGAACGGTTTGGTGTAGCGACACCGGCGCGTATCTTGTCGGGAGAGCCATCGGTAAACATAAACTCGGCACCCCTGTCAGCCCTCGCAAAACAGTGGAGGGGACCATCGGTGGATTGGTTGTCGGCACTTTGATCGGCTTTGGACTCGGTGTCCTTCTCCTCAAAGACACTTTCTCTTGGCTGGACGCTGCTTTTATTGGGCTGTTGTTAAGTGTACTCGGACAACTTGGGGACCTCAGTGCCTCGCTTATGAAACGGACGGCTGGGGTCAAGGACTCAGGAGACGTTATTCCTGGACACGGCGGCTTTATTGATAGATGTGACAGCCTAATTTTTAGCACGCCCGCCCTCTACTACTATTGGGAATTGATGAGACACTTTTAGGACCCTCAGTTTTCAGTGAGGCGGTTTTGATGTAACAATTCACTAATTCTTGAGGCGCGCCAAGTTGGAGTGGATTTTTAAAAGTGACTGATAACTGATAACTGACAACTGACAACTGACAACTAATGAAGCATATCGCCATACTCGGTAGCACGGGTTCTATTGGAAAGAACGCCCTCAGCGTTGTTGAAACGCATGCTGACGAATTTAAAGTCGTCGGCATCGCAGCGAACCGAGACGTTGATACCCTTGAACAACAGATTCGGCGGTATCGTCCGGCGTTGGTGGCGGTAAATGAACCTACCGCGGCGGGGATACTTCGAGCGCGTATTCGGGACATCAATGGGACAGAAATACTCGCTGGCACCGAGGGGCTTCAAGCCGTAGCGACAATGCCACAAGCCTCCCAAATTTTGGAGGGGATGGGCGGTAGCGCAGGCTTGTTACCAACTTTGGCAGCGATCAACGCGGGGAAAGACATCGCTTTCGTTAATAAGGAGGTAATGGTCATGGCGGGACCGCTTGTTAACGCAGCGGTTAAAACAAATGGCGTTAACTTAATACCGATAGATGGCGAAATGAGTGCTATCTTCCAATGTTTGGAAGGCGCACGCGACCAACAGGCAGATATCCATCGACTCCTGATTACGGCTTCTGGCGGCCCCTTCCGAAAGGTGCCGAAAGCCGAACTCTATTCTGTAACGCCAGCACAAGCACTCCAGCACCCGAATTGGAAGATGGGACCGAAAATTACTATTGATTCCGCAACGATGATGAACAAAGGGCTGGAGGTCATCGAAGCGAAATGGTTGTTTAATATAGAACTCTCAAAAATTGACGTTGTTGTCCACCCGGAGAGTATCGTTCATTCTATGGTAGAGTGGGCAGACGGTTCTACACTCGCACAATTAGGTCCTACAGATATGCGTATTATGATTCAATACGCTTTAACTTATCCGCGTAGACTCTCCGCACCAGTGCCACGTCTGGATCTACAGGAGGCGCGCACACTACACTTTGAACCTGTTGACTTTGAAAAGTTTCCGTGTCTCTCGCTGGCTTATACCGCCGCAGACGTTGGTGGCACACTCCCCGTGGTATTAAGCAGCGCAGATGAGATCGTCGTCGAGGCGTTTCTTAACGCGGACATCGGGTTTATGGATATACCGGTTATCCTCGGACATGTGATGGATAAGCACACAGTCGTTCCAGACCCAACACTCACGGATATCCTTGAGGCAGATCGGTGGGCAAAAGCAACAGCAAATTCACTCATAAAAAATCACACAAAGAAAAAGGGTAATAGACATGGAATTCTTGATTGATCTCATAAACTCTGTCCTTCCGCACTTCAGGACGGTGTTTCTTGCAATTGTTTCTCTCGGTTTTCTTATTTTTATTCATGAACTCGGCCACTTTTATGCCGCGAAACGGTGCGGTATCAAGGTGAACACTTTTTCTATCGGTTTCGGTCCAAAAATTGTCGGGATTCAGCGAGGTGAGACGGAATATAAAATCTCCGTATTCCCATTTGGCGGCTATGTCCAGATGGAAGGTGAGAACCCAAGCGAGCAGACCGGTGCCGTTGGCGAATTTGCGAGCGCATCGCTCGGCAGCCGCGCTTTTGTTGTTGCCGCGGGGCCCGCTATTAATCTTTTGTTTGGTGTTTTGGTCTATGGGGCTGTCTTCGCAACTGGCCTTGACAGTGGGTCTGCCAATCTCATCAGTAGTTTTACCGGCAGACCGATCGGTGAGTCGGAGGCGGTTCAAGTAGGGTGGGTCGCTGACGATGGACCTGGTGCTGCAGGCGGAATTATGCCCGGCGACAAACTTGTTTCAATCAATGGGGATTCAATCCGTCATTGGTCTACCTTCCAAAACCGAATTCTCACAAGTGCGAATAAAACGTTGGAACTCGTTGTAGAGCGAGAGGGTGTCCACCAAACCCTCTCTGTCAAACCGGCTGCGATACCGAGTGTTAGAGGTGATATCGGCGAAATTCGGGTGAGTAGTGGACACACAACAATCGTGAGCCATATTGAAAAAGGGAGTCTCGCGGCAGAAGCCGGTCTTCAAGTCGGGGATATTATTGAGAGCATCAACGGCGAGAGACTCTATAGTGTCCCGTACTTTGGTTCCGGGGTGTGGCGTCGGTCAGCGGACTGGATGGATGAAAAGTATAGGGCACTCTATAATAACATTAACGAGCATCGAGAGGCATTAACGCTTGGCATTCGCCGAGGTGATGAGGTCTTCACGCTTCAACTGCCCGTCGATTGGCAGGTGATCGCAGGTGTTCAAAAGGGGAGCACCGCTGAAGAGGCAGGCATTCAGAATGGAGATATGCTGCTTACGGTTAACGGAGCGTCCATAAATAAGACGACACTCTACTCGCAACTCATGGCAGCGGCGGACCAACCGGTGCAAATCGGGTTGATGCGGGAGGGGGACCCGAAACAAGTAACCCTTTCAAGCGAAACGCAAAGCGCAGAGGTAGACCCAGAAGCAGTCATGTTCGGATTGATGTGGCAGTCCACCCTCAGCGGCATGCAACTGGCTCCCAAAACAGCACCTTTGCCGGAATACAACCTTTTAACTGGGTTCGGGAAAGGTGTTGAAGCGACATGGCTAACGTTTACCGCTATCGGCAGAACGCTGCAACAGTTGATAGGCGGTGAGGTATCACCAAAACTCCTCGCCGGTCCCGTGGGTATTACCCACATGACGGGCAAATTCAGCCGTCTCGGTTTGAGCAGCCTCATCTTTTTTGTCGGGTTTATCAGTATCAATCTCGCGATTGTCAATCTGTTACCGATTCCGATTGCTGATGGCGGGCAGCTGCTCTTTTTTGCTGTTGAGAAGATTCGTGGCAAGCCGATGCCTCGAAAGGCACAGGAGATTGTTCAACAAGTCAGCGTTGTCCTTCTGATTGCCTTCTTCCTGTACGTCACTTGGTTCGATGGTATGACCCTGATTTACGATCTCAGAAATTAATCAGGGGAATCGTTGTCAGTTTTCAGATCGGTTTTTCGCCGAAAAACCTTCATAACTTATAACCGTTCCTCTGCCAACTGGTGACTATTAAAATGGATACCGACAACTTCAGAAAAGAGTACATAGAACTCGTTGCAAGCGTGAGGGAATACATGGAAGAGCAACTTCAACTCGGTTTCATAGAAGCAGAACTACGCGAACCTGAACAGCAGTCGCCTTATGCGGATTTCGACCTACCTGCATTGGCAACAGATGCCGGGAATTGCACGAAATGTCCGTTACACGAGACACGGAATAGTGTCGTTTTTGGGGTCGGGAATACGAACGCTGACCTTATGTTCATCGGTGAAGCACCCGGGGCTGACGAGGATAGGCAGGGAGAACCTTTTGTCGGTCGCGCCGGTCAATTGCTGACGCAGATCATAGAGTCCGGGATGAAACTTAAACGCGCCGATGTCTATATCGCCAATGTACTTAAATGCCGCCCGCCCGGCAATAGAAATCCTGAAGCGGACGAGGTCGCAACCTGTAGTCCATATTTAATGCGCCAAATCGAACTGATTCAACCGAAGGTGATTGTGGCACTTGGGAGTTTTGCTGCACGGATGTTGCTTGATACGAAGATAGGGATTACAAAACTTCGCGGTGAGTTCCATGAGTGCAAGGTCGCTGGGCTGCACGTCCTTCCCCATAAAAAGCCACCGGTTATTATGCCAACCTATCATCCCGCATACCTCCTCAGAAATCCAAATGCCAAACGTGAGGTGTGGGAAGACATAAAAAAGGTACTCACATTTTTGGCGCAAGGATAGAAGTGAGAATAGTTGTCAGTGTATCAGTAACCAGTGGCCAGTTAAGAAGGGAAACTTTTGTTAATCATGGGGAAACACCGAAGCAAAAACACCCTCTTTTCCGAAAACTGGAAACTCCTAAAACTGACAACTGAAAGATTTTTTTCGGAGAAAAAAATCGTCCTGACAACTGACAACTAATTATGCGTTATGCAAACGTTGCTTTTCCGCTATCAGTAGATCAAGTATTTACCTACGGCGTACCGCCGCAGCTGGACCCGGTTTTACAACCCGGTGTCCGAGTATTAGCACCGTTTCGCAGAACGAAGCAGGAGGGTGTCGTCGTTGAACGGTTTGATGAAACTGACCTCGCCCCCAACCTTATCAAGAATGTCTCCGAGTGTCTCGATGAAACACCGATGTTCTCGCCTGAGATGCTCACCCTTACGAAATGGATGGCGGACTATTATGTCTGTTCGTGGGGGGTCGCGCTTTATTGTGCAGTACCAGCCGCTGTCCGGACCCAGAAAACGGAACAGGTCCGACTCCTACCTGAATTTTCAGGATCCCTCGGAAACGTGCAAAAAAAAATCGTCGCACTTTTGGAAGCTGAGGGTTAACTATAGTTCAATCAGATTGCCAGACGAACTGGTTTGAGCGCTCAAGATGTCCGTTCGCGAATCAGGAGACTCCGCGAAAAAGGTGTTGTTGAGACCAATGTTACGCATAAACCGAAGGCTACCACACAAAAAACCACTGTCGCGCAATTAGCTTTACCAACTGCTGATGTTGAGATGGCGATTCAGCAGCTCAAAAATGAAACCTCGGACGTTCACGACAATGCGGACCCACAGCGTTCAGCTAACCGCCTCCATGCTGCCGATGTCAAGCGGGCAGAGATTCTGCAATTCCTTCTTGATGAAGGGGCACCTTTGGCAACAACAGACTTAATGAAGCGAGTAAACGCCAGTATTTCGCTGCTACGGACCCTTGAAAGACACGGGTTTATTCATATCGTACAGGCAGAAACGGTACGGAACCCATTGAGTCTTGAACCTGTCGCGCCGACGCAACCACTCCTCTTGAATTCCGCGCAATCCGCAGCCTTCACGGAAATTAAAAACGTACTGGTATCACACACCACAGCAGCCGTCTCGGACAACGGTATTAAACAACCACCAACCTTTTTACTTCACGGTGTAACCGGAAGCGGGAAAACAGAGGTCTATATGCAGGCGATGGCAGATGTCCTTGAAAATGGCAGATCTGTCATTGTATTGGTCCCAGAGATTTCGCTCACACCGCAGACTGCCTCTCGATTTGTGGGGCGGTTCGGTGAGCGTGTCGCCTTGCTGCATAGCCGATTGAGTGACGGCGAACGCTATGACCAGTGGCATCGCATCCAGAAGGGCGAAGCCGATATTGTCATTGGACCGCGCTCTGCTATCTTTGCCCCGGTCCAAAAACTTGGGATGCTGATTATGGACGAGGAGCATTCGGATTCCTATAAATCGGATACTGCGCCGCGCTACCATGCACGGGAAGTCGCACAGAAGCGGAGCGACCTCGCAAAATGCCCCGTTCTACTCGGAAGCGCGACACCCTCCCTTGAAAGTTTCCATCGGGCACGAAACGGGCGTTATCAACTCCTCAACCTACCCGACCGTGTTTTTAATAGAAAAATGCCCGATGTTCACATCGTTGATATGCGAACCGAGTTTAAAAAAGGGAACCGGACGATCTTCTCGGATCTGCTCCGAAGCTCCATTGAGGAGCGGCTGGTGCGGCGAGAACAAATTATCCTGTTTCTTAACCGGCGTGGGCACTCCACTTATGTCTTCTGCCGCACCTGTGGCTATGTCGAACGGTGCAACAACTGTTCTATCTCACTCACCTATCACCGTGAAACGCAGCAGCTCGTCTGCCACCATTGCGGCAGCAAACGTCCGACACAACAGTCATGTCCGCAGTGTAGTAGTGATGCGATTCGCTTTTTTGGCGCAGGGACGGAGGCAGTTGAACAAGAGGTACGCAAAGCATATCCGAAAGCACGTGTGAAACGGTTTGATGCGGATTCAACGGCGCGGAAAAACGCGCATCAACAGATTTTAGCGGAATTTGAACAGCAGAAAATTGATATCCTGATAGGCACACAGATGGTGTCGAAGGGGTTGGACTTCCCGAACGTCACTCTTGTCGGGGTTATCGCAGCGGATACCGGCTTGAATCTTCCTGATTTCCGAGCAAGCGAACAGACGTTCAGCCTACTCACACAAGTTGCAGGACGTTCTGGACGCGCGGAACTTGAAGGCAAGGTCGTCATCCAAACCTATATGCCTGAGCACTACTGTATAGAGGCAGCACAGAAACACGACTACCTCGATTTCTATGCCCAGGAGGTCGTCGCACGGGACGCGCTACGGTATCCACCTTTCGCTCACGTTGCGACCCTCTTACTCCGAGGCAAAGACGAACAAGCCGTTATTGATGCCGCACATGCTGCACGAGATCAACTCGAAATTTGGCAGGAGGCCCGAGAACACGCTTCACAGGTTCCCACTGTTGAAGATACATCGGTGGAGATCCTCGGACCCGCACCGGCACCACTCTCAAAAATTGAAGGGAAATTTCGGTGGCATCTCTTGCTCCGAAGTACCGATGCTGAAAAGATAGGGAGACTCTTTAAGCGTTTTACTGACGAACCACCAAGCATCATAAAATCAAAGGCTATTGAATTTGTGATAGATATTGACCCAACAAATACACTCTAAGGATAGTTCTCAGTTGTCAGTACGGATTTTTTTCAAAAAATCCTTTCAGTCATCAGTTACAGGAGATGTTGGAATTATCAAAAACCTCTTGTAACTCTCACTGTGAGGCAAACTGATGACCGATAACTGATAACTAAAACCGTAGTCCGTAATGAAATTATGCCTTAAATGGCATAATTTGTCTTAGCTTTACATTTGGAGGACGGCTCTACGGAAAGGCATTTGAAGTAACAACCCACTTGGTTTAACCGCAAGGAAATTTAAAAAAAATGGGCAACCGGATATTTGATAAACTTGCTGATACAGCCCTGCTTGCACAGAACCCGATTCTGGTTTTCGCTGCGGATCCACTTGCATCCGCAGGGATTAAAGGACTCGGACAGGTGCAGCACCCAAAACCTCACTACCGCACACATGCAGAGTTTTTGCAACTGCAACGCGACCTTGTCGCTGATGGACAATTAGATGGACTTCTGATGACACCCGCTGATGCAGAAACGCTTGCACTCGAAGAAAACCTTTTTGAAAACACGCCGATTACGCCAATCGTCCGGATGAACTCGGAAACCGCTATCTGGAACCCACGGTTTGGTGTCTACACCTCAAGCTTGTCGATGCCGTTTCAGACGGTATTTCCAGAGGATATGCAACGCTATTGTGAGGCACTCATCGGTCCCGCACTTGAATGTCGCGTTAACCTTGGGCTGTACTCCATTACGCTCAATAACGATCCCATCGCTGATGAGCGGATGTTACAGGCGTATGTCCAATTCGCACATGTTGTTGGTGAAATCGAAGGATTCGATCATCTCTTAGAGGTGTTTTTGCCGAACATTAAACTGCCCGGAATGGATGAAGAAAAACGAGGCATGTATGTCGCCGATTCTATTGTCCGGACGATGAGTTATCTCCGCAAACACCAACGCCCGCGCTTTATTAAAACCGCCTACACAACCGCTGAGGTCTGGGCTGAGTTGTGCCAATTCGATACGACGTTGGTCATTGGTGCGTTGGGCGGTCCTCGTCAAAATGCACGTAGCACCTTCGCCTTAGCGCACAATGTCGTCAGCAACGGTGGGCGCGCGATTCTGTTCGGACGTACCATCTTTGGTGAAGAGGATCCGATCGGCTTCGTGCAATGCCTGCGGCGTGTCCTTGATGGTGAGGAGGATGCACAGAATGCACATGCATCCTATCAAAAGTTGTTGAGAGGTTCCCGACCGAATTAGTGGCTTTCAGCAGTCAGTATGCTTCGCAGTGAGAACAATCAGAAAGTTAGGAAGTGTGCGAAAGTTAGAAAGTAAGGCACAACTTCGCAACTTCTCAACTTTCAACTTCTGATAACTGATGACTGAAAACTAATTACTTTGATAACCAATAATTGATGACTGATGACTGATAAATCGCGTATCCTCCTGCTCCTGCCAACACGCACATATCGAGCCGCTGATTTCCTTGATGCTGCCTCGAAACTTGATGTGGAGGTCGTCGTGGCATCGGAAGAAGCCGCAACGACAGCAGACCTCTCGCCGCGCCATACCCTTGTGTTAGACTTCAGCGCGCCAACCGTTGCAACACAGGCCATCCTCGAATTTGATGATACATATCCGCTGGCGGCAATTGTCGGTGTCGATGACGATACAACCCTGCTTGCGACGACTGCATCACAGGCTTTAGGGCTGCCACATAACCCTGTCGCTTCAGCAAAAGCCACGCGCAATAAATATCTCTTACGCGACACATTGGCAGCAAATGGGGTATCGGTACTCGCTTACCAACGCTTCTCTATCTATGATGACCCCGCTGAAATCGTAGGGGTTGGGTCATCCAATCCTACGGATACACAAGTCGGTTTGCCGTGTGTCATCAAACCCCTCTCTCTTTCCGCAAGCCGTGGCGTCATCCGTGCAGACACACCTACCGAATTTATCGAAGCCTTTCAGCGGACAACGAAACTGCTCCACACTTTGAAGGATGATACCAACGGGGGAGGGGTTTGTAACCCCGATTCCTTGGTGCACGCTTCACAATATCTGCTTGTTGAGGACTATATTCCGGGAATAGAGGTGGCATTGGAAGGTATCCTCTTAGACGGTGAACTTAAAGTGCTCGCGCTCTTTGATAAACCCGATCCGCTCGAAGGTCCTTTTTTTGAGGAGACGCTCTATGTTACACCTTCTCGTTTATCGATGAATGTCCAGGATGCGCTGCATCGCGCCACAGCAGAGGCAGCCGCTGCCTTAGGACTGCAACACGGCCCCGTCCACGCCGAGTTGCGTTATAATGACAACGGGGCACATCTTATCGAAATTGCGGCACGGACGATTGGCGGACTCTGTGCAAGGACGCTTCGGTTTGGAACCGGTATGTCGCTGGAGGAACTCGTTATCCGACACGCCATTGGGCAACCCGTAGAGATGTTACAGCGAGAACAGCAAGCCGCGGGGGTTATGATGATTCCGGTACCGAAGGCTGGTATTCTCGGTGAAGTCCGCGGCAAAACAGATGCGCATCGCGTAGACGGTATTGTAGAAGTCAGTATCACAATTCCGATTGGTGGGGAAGTGGTGCCGTTACCAGAGGGGGCGCGCTATCTCGGTTTCATCTTCGCGCGTGCCGAGACGCCAGCGTTAGTAGAAACGGCATTACGTGAAGCTCATCGGCAATTGGAGTTTGTGATTTTGCCGTGTAGGAGGGATTAGTAACCCCGATTTCTTTTGGAACGACGCTATGTTTACGAAACTATACGTTATTACGCTCTCCGTTGTAATCGGCCTTCTGTGGACAGCACAAGCAGAGGCCGACAAACCCCTATTTACGGAAGTGACGGCTGCGCTCGGTTTCTCACAGACGGAGGCTTCTTGGGCTGCAGGCACGCATGCCCTACCTGAGGTCATCGGGAGCGGAGTTGCACTCTTTGATTACAATAATGATGGCGCGCTGGATGTCCTACACATCCGATTTCCACCACCCGGCAAAGAGGACTCACCTGCCCCGAATCTGCTTTTTCAACAACAATCCGATGGAACGTTTGTTGACGTCACGGAAACCGCTGGCATCGGACACGAAGGCTACGGGCAAGGCGTGGCAATCGGTGATGTTGATAATGATGGCGACGTAGATGTCTATGTGACGAATTACGGTCCCGATGTTTTCTATCGAAACAAGGGGGACGGTACATTCATATTAGAAGAGGTAGGTCTCTCAAATGAGGCTTGGGGAACATCCGCAACCTTTGGTGATTACGACAGGGATGGAGACCTCGATCTCTATGTTGCGAACTACGTTCAATTTGATCCAGAAATGGTGTGTCGCGGGAAACACAGCGCGCCAGATTATTGTAATCCAAAAGTCTTCGAGCCTGCAACAGATCGTCTGTTCCAAAATAACGGCAACGGTTCTTTCACAGATGTGACCGAGCAGACAGGTATCGCCGCAATGTCCGGCAGAGGTCTCGGTGTGGTGTGCCTGGATCTGACGGGTGATGGTTGGGCGGATTTTTTTGTTGCCAACGATGGCGAAGCGAACTATCTCTGGGTAAACCAGACCGACGGCACTTTTGCTGAGGAAGCCATATTGCATGGGCTTGCGTTTAACGCTTACGGACACCCTGAAGGCAGCATGGGCATCGCTGTCGGGGATATCAACGGTGATACACTTCCTGACCTGTTCGCAACGCACTTATCCGGCGAGACAAATACCCTTTATATCGCCGCTAAGCACTCTGTATTCACTGATATGACTGAAATAGCAGGTTTCGCCGGACGCGACCTGCGTTGGACAGGCTTTGGATGCGGTTTCCTTGATTTCGACAACGATGCCGATCTTGACATCGCGCTCGTTAATGGGAGGGTGAAGCGCGGGGAGATCTTGGATGGCGCAGATGTTGGCGAATTCTGGAATTTTTATGCCGAACCCAATCTCCTCTTTCAAAATAGCAATCAGCAATCAGCCGTCGTAGGGGTGAGGTTGCCTCGTCCGCATGGGGGGGGCAACCCAACCCCTACGACCACTGAAGGTCGCCGAGGGTTTCCGACAGCCCATTTCAGCGATGTGAGTTCACGTGCGCCTGACTTTACAGAACGGGTTGAGGTGAGCCGTGGAATGGCTTTCGGTGATATTGACCGGGATGGCGATATTGATATGGTGGTGAGCAGTCTTGATAATCGGCTTCGCGTTTTCCGAAACGACGCACCGCCGCCTCAGCATCATTGGTTATTTGTGCAAGCTATCACCGAAAATCGAGACGCACTCGGTGCACAAGTAACGCTCCAAACTGAATCACGGACATTGACAGGCTATGTGCTGTCTGGAACGAGTTATCTGAGTAGTAGCGAACCGAATGTGCATTTCGGGTTGGGAACGATCAGTGAAATTCAAGCGATTGACGTGTATTGGCAAGACGGAAGCCGCGAAAGATTCCCAGGGACACCTGCGAATCGACGTGTAAAAGTTTATCAAGGAAAGGGAGACCATTTTGATGAAACAGATTCTCTATCTTCTCCTAATTCTGACGAGTAGCTTTGTATTTGCGGATCGTAATATTGATATTCCACAACCTGCAGACCTCGACTTAGTTGAGGAGAAATTGCTTTTGGAGGCAATTGAAATTGCACAAGAGGCTGTCCAGAATTTTCCTGATGACGCGGATGTCTGGGGTCAATTGGCGCACGTCTATCTCATCCACGGTTGGGAGACACCAGCGATACCGTGTTATCGTCGAGCGAGTCTACTCGCGCCTAAGGAATTCAGATGGTTCTACTTTTTGGGACGTTTGACGAAGGAGCGTCAACCGGAGGAAGCAGTCAAACATCTCACGCGAGCACTTATGTTGAACGCTGAATACGCGCCCGCGCATCTCTACCTTGCTTCTGCGCTCCGAATTTTAGGGAAGCTTGAAGATGCGAGACATCACTTGGAACGCGCGAAACACCTGCAACCGAGCAACCCGTTTTCTGAACTCTGGCTCGGCGAAATCGCACTTGCAAGACAACAATTGAAACTTGCCAAAAGACATTTAGAGAACGCACTCCGCCTGAATCCGAGGCAAAGTGAAGCGCACGCATTGATGGCACAGATTGTTACAGCATTAGGGGATAAGCAAGCGGCAAAACGACACGCACAAGCAGCACGCTCTCCGAGTCAATATGGCGAGTTATCGGACCCGCTGTGGTGGGATGTGCTGCAGGCGGGTGTCACTGCAGCGTTGTACGCCGAACGCGGTAGACGTTATATGTCAGAAGGCGATTATACAAGTGCTGTCGCTGAATTTGAGACGCTTATCTCAGACGAACAGAAAGATATAAAGGTCTGGTTCGACTATGGCGTTTCACTCCTCTACACAGCACAGCACCACGAAGCCTTAGCGGTGTTAGAACATCTCCTGTTGCTACTCGACAAGGATATAGAGATTCAGAAGCAGAGAAGTACAGACGAGAGAGCCTACTTGAAAGCGCAGGCGCATAACTATATAGGACAGATCTATTATGAAACCGGACAGACCGCTGCAGCGATCCGTGCTTGCCGAATGGCACTTCAGTTTAAAAAAAATATAACAGATAGCGAATCTCACGGACAGTTAAACCCTTCAGATTACGCCACGTTTTTTTCAAATGTACACGCGAATCTTGCGACAGTGTATGAGAACACAGGACAGCTTGGCGAGGCAATTCGGCACTATCAGGCAGCACTTGAACTCGTGCCATCTCAACTGTCGGCGCATCGCGCGCTTGCCGGTGTCTATTGGAAAAAACAACGTTATACAGCAGCCGAGCCACACTACAAACAGGTCATCACCCATGACGCAACGGACGTCCAAGCCATTTACAGACTCGGCTTAATTTTTCTGACAAAGAAGGATTATCTCGAAGCCATCTCACTGTTTAAAAAGGTGATCGCAATTGAGGCGACGCACGTTCGCGCATACGGTGCATTAGGCGTTGCTTATCAGGAACTTGGAAATATTCCGGAGGCGATTGGTGCTTTTGAACGGGTTTTGGAATTGGAACCGGGGAATAAGGTTGTGTTAGACAAACTCAGGGAACTGCATAAATTAAAGTAGGGGTGTCGGTATGTGTGAGGCGTAGGGAGATCAACGGGTAAGTTACTCGTAGACGCACTATGGAATTTACGATAACCCAGTCCGTCTACGAGTGTTGAAAAAAGGAAAGGCTATTGCCTGATATGATGCGTAGCCTTAATATGTCCCCAGGTTGTACCGAGTTTACCTGCGGGGTCAACAGCCAAATAATTTTGATAGCCTTTGTCCATCAGCTCCTGAATATCTTCTTGTTCCAAAGCTGAATGGAAAATCATGACTTCGTCCATTAGACCCGGAAAAAAGTTGCCACCTGCATCCCAGACCCCACAACCGCCAATATTAACGTTAAAGTTAGCTGCGCCATGGTTTGCCCATTTGCCTTTCTGCTCAGCGTATTCGCCATCAATATAGGTATGGACGTAATCTGTCGTGGCAACACACCCGACGTGATGCCATTCACCATCACCGTGTTTGTGTTTCCAAGGATTATTCGTTAAACCCGCTGCAGGGGTCCAGAGACTAAGTTCATTCGTCGTAATAAAGCCAAACTCAGGGGCATTGTTCTGTCCGACGAGTCCAGTCCGAGCGGGTGGATCGTCCGTGCTTTGTATCCATGCAAGAATCGTGAATTCTTCGAGAGCCTCAAGCAGTTTCTCTTCAGTCTTGACACAGCCAGCTTTTCCATCAAAGTCGAGTGCCTTGCCGAATTTTCCATCCACCCATGGGGCTTTGACGACTTCACCATCGTTTCCTTCACCTGATATGTCTTTAGCGACCGCACCTTTGCCTTCATCAAAGAGCCAGATACCGACCGCAGTATCGAAATCAATCTCGGCAGTGCTGATGTGAACAGCCATGAGAGTGAAACAGATGATGCCTAAGGTTAATAAAAGTTTTTTCACAATTTTTCCTTCCGATATTTACCGCGAGCGCGCCCGGAAAGCGCGCCCATGTGCGTTGCAAATAAAAATAGTTATTACTTAAAATGGTGAGTTGCCTTAATACGTCCCCAAGTTGTACCGAGTTTGCCTTTGGGGTCAACAGCCAAATACTGCTGAAACCCTTTGTCCATCAATTCTTGAATATCTTCCTGTTCCAGTGCCGAGTGGAAAATAGCGACTTCATCCATTAGACCTGGGAAAAAGTTTCCAGCTGGATCCCAAACACCACACCCACCGATATTGACGTTAAAGGCAGATGTTCCGTGATTTGCCCAACCTCCCTTTTTCTCAACGTATTCGCCATCAATATAGGTATGGACGTATTCCGTCGTAGCGACACACCCGACATGATGCCATTCACCGTTACCGTGTTTGTGTTCCCAAGGTTTCTGTGTCCCACCCGCAGTAGGTGTCCAGAGGTTGACCGCTTGTGCCGTAATAAATCCGAACTCAGGCGAATCGTTCTGTCCGACAAGTCCTGTGCGGTTTACCGGAGTGTCTGTGGTTTGTACCCATGTAATAA
>VXXH01000569.1 GCA_009835515.1 Candidatus Poribacteria bacterium | reverse complement strand
GATGCTGCCACACTTTTTCTCTCCGCTGCGACGAGTTATGTAAGCCAGACGGATACGAGTGAAATGCCGAACGCGCTTTGTGAGGATTATCTGGCAGGTATTGATACAAAATCTTATACAGCGATTCGCGCAGATCACGTTGCTGAACACCAATCCCTCTTTCAACGCGTCGATTTAGACCTCGGCGCTACAGATGCGGAAAATCTCCCTACCGACGAGCGATTAAATGCGGTAAAGGCGGGGGCATCAGACCCAGGACTCGTTGCACTTTATTTCCAGTATGGACGCTATCTGCTGATGGGAAGTTCCCGGCCCGGATGTCTACCTGCGAATCTGCAAGGGGTCTGGAATGAACACATGAACGCACCTTGGAACAGCGATTTCCATACCAATATTAACCTTCAGATGAACTATTGGGTACCTGAAATCTGTAACCTACCAGAATGCCACACACCACTCTTTGATTACATGGACACACTCGTTGAACCGGGAAATCGGACAGCCAAGATCCATTACGGTGCTGACGGTTGGGTCGTTCATCATCTCTCCGATGTTTGGGGGTTCACAACGCCTGCTGATGGTATTTGGGGTATCTCGCCCGTGGGTGCCGCGTGGTTATGTGAACACGTCTGGGAACACTACCTTTTCGGTGGCGATAAGGACTTTCTCATAAAGCAGGGATACCCACTGATGAAAGGTGCTGCCCGTTTCATGCTTGATTTTCTCGTCGAGGCACCGGAAGGCACACCCGTTGCGGGTAAACTGGTCACCAATCCGTCGCATTCACCCGAAAATAGTTTCCTGAAACCTGATGGTACGCGCTCTCTCTTTACCTATGCCGCAACAATAGATTTGGAGATTATCCATGAGCTCTTCACCAACTGCATCGCCTGCATCGATGTCCTCGGAGAAGATGCCGAATTTCGCGCTGAGTTGGTCTCCGCCCTTGAACGGCTCGCGCCGCTCCAGATTAGCGAAAAAACCGGACGACTGCAGGAATGGGTGTTCGACTACGACGAACCTGAACCTGGCCATCGACACATGTCTCACATGTATGGACTCCATCCGAGTTGCCAGATTACGCTGCGTGGCACACCAGAGTGGGCGGCGGCAGCAAAGAAATCGTTGGAATATCGGCTGGCACACGGCGGCGGACATACCGGTTGGAGCCGTGCATGGCTCATCAACTTCTGGGCGCGACTTGAAGATGCCGAAGAAGCATACACCCATCTCCAAGCACTTCTGGCGAAATGCACCTTGACAAACCTCTTTGATACACATCCACCCTTCCAGATTGATGGCAACTTCGGTGGCGTCTCCGGCATCGCAGAGATGTTGTTACAGAGCCATGCTGGTGAGATTCATCTACTGCCCGCGCTTCCAAAGGCGTGGAGCACTGGACATGTCAAAGGTTTACGTGCTCGCGGCGGATTTGAGGTAGATATAGCATGGGAGGATGGACAACTTACCGAGGCACGGCTTCATTCCACACTCGGACAAGACTGCGCCGTCCGAACAACCATAGCCGTTACGGTGACATGTGATGGACAATCGGTTGATACAGAACAATCGGATTCAGTTCTGACCTTCGGAACGGAGATTGGAAAAACATATATTTTGGCATAAGTCTGTTTATATTGATAAACGCGGTTGATCGTTGTACTGTTTAATCCGTTCGTTCGCCAGTTGAATATACTTCTCCTCAATATCGTAACCGATATAGTGCCGACTCGATTTCAATGCACTCAAACATGTCGTGCCGCTGCCACAAAACGGATCCAAGACAACATCACCGACAAAGGTATAGAGCTGGATTAACCGATGCGGCAGTGCCTCAGGAAAGGGTGCGGGATGTCCGATACGTTTCGCTGAAACAGCAGGAAATGTCCAGACGCTTTTCGTCCACTCCAAGAAATCCTCTTTACAGATTGAATTCTCTTTACCGCTGCGTTTTCGAGAGAAGGAGTCTTTGGAGAAAACGAGGATGTACTCATGAACGTCTCTCAGCACCGGATTCGCCGCCGATAACCAACTGCCCCACGCTGTAGAACTCCCCGCACTTGATGCTTTATCCCAGATAATTTCACCCCGCATGTGGTAGCCTATCGCTAACATGTCTTCTATGATGTAACTATGCAGTGGAATGTAGGGTTTCCGACCTAAGTTGGCGATATTGATACACGCTCTACCACCGGTAACTAATTTTTTATACGTCTCGGCGAAAACAGTATAGAGGAGTTCCCTATATTCTGCGAGTGACAGATCATCGTCGTATTCCTTTTTCGCGTTATATGGGGGAGACGTAACCATCAGATGGACACTATCATCAGGAATTGCAGACATATCTGTGCTGGAGGCACAATAGAGGCGATTGAGATTTTCGGTCGGGATTGGATTTTCTATCCAGTTATCAGGTTCGGGGAGCTCCTGATCCGCGTAGAGCTTGCTCCCATAAAACGCACTGGCATCGTGATTGATTCTCCCAGCGGTTCCAAAAGCACTGGTCTGAGTCCCACCGTTTCGCGAGTCTGAACTGTCTTTATAATTATGTCCCATACCCGTTCTCCGTGCTTACTTATTTCTCAATACCGGTCCGGACGCCAATAAATAACATCCCGTTTGGGAAACAAAACCGCCAAAAATTCCGAAATTTCTGCGGGGACTGTAGTCTCAGAACTTATCTGTTCCCACCCTATTTCGCCAAATAGGAGTTTCCAAAAATCTGCTTCAGATAAGTT
>VXXH01000855.1 GCA_009835515.1 Candidatus Poribacteria bacterium | reverse complement strand
GTATTAAGAAAGTATCAATCTGAAGCGATTGATGCTTGGTTTGAGAATGGATGCCGTGGTTTATGGGAAATGGCAACAGGGACAGGTAAGACCATTACAGCCCTTTCTGCTCTTGCAAAATTGAGAAAAAAAAAGAAACATCTATTTGTAGTTATCGCATGTCCATATCAGCATCTTGTCGACCAATGGTATGAGGAGGCTATCAGATTTGGGTTTGAACCGATCCTGGCATACAAAAACTCTGCAACTTGGGTGAATCGGCTTAATACTGCCTTAGTGCGATATAATTATGGTGTTCGTGATGTCGTCTGTACGATTACAACACAGACTACTTTTATTGCTGAGACTATGCAGAAACTGCTATCCAAATTGAAGCGTGGTGCTGTTTTGGTAGCAGATGAGGTTCACCACCTTGGGGCGGAACAGAGTTGCAAAAGATTAACCGATGTTTTTAATTTTCGCCTCGGCTTGTCAGCTACACCTAATCGATGGTTTGATGAATCAGGTACAACTGCACTCAAGGCATATTTCGGGGATACAGTTTACGAATTTTCTCTGGACAAAGCAATTAAAAACGGGTATCTCTGCCCTTACTTTTATCATCCACATCTCGTCGAATTGACTGATGACGAATTTGAAGAGTACGAACGTCTCACGGAAAGGATTTCAAAACTTTATCATCAAGTGGAATCTGGTGAGACAAGTGAAGTACTTGAACGGTTACTGATAAAACGAGCGACACTACTTAACCGAGCAGAAAACAAACTGACAAAATTGGCAGAATTATTGACTGACAAAACTGACTCACTGCATCATACGCTGTTTTATTGTGCTCCTGGGCGAATCGTTCCAGTTCTTGAATTGTTAACAGATTTAGGGGTGCGAGTTGCGAAATTCACGGCGGAGGAATCAGCTGCTGAAAGACAAGAATTGTTAAAAATGTTTGCATCTGGACACCTTCAAGCTCTTGTAGCAATGAGGTGTTTGGATGAAGGTGTTGATGTACCAAGCACTCGAACGGCTTACATCCTTGCGAGCAGTAGTAACCCAAAAGAATTTATTCAACGGCGTGGGCGGATTCTCAGACAGTCGCCTGGTAAAGAACACGCAGAGATTCATGACCTAATTGCTGTACCACCTATAGATTACCAACAGTATCCAACCGAAACATTCCGCACAGAGCGAAAAATTATTGCGCGGGAATTAGAGAGATTTAACGAATTCGCTGGAATGGCTTTAAACGAATTCGAGGCACGCGATAAAATATGGGAACTCGCTAAAAATTACAATCTGCTAAGTGCATTAGGAGTATCTTGATGGAAAACATGGAAAACAAAGTGGAAAAATTTCGACAAACCTTACCGTCCGCCGTGAATAAAGTTATTGATAGAGTTCTTAAGGCTGAACGTGAAAAATTAGATATGAAACGACCTCAAGGTATCAAACGCGAAATCCGCCGAATTATTCAAGAAGAGGTTAGGGATTAGTGAAGATTAACAGCATAGAATTAAAAAATTTTAGACCATATTATGGAAAGCATACTATAAATTTCGCCACCGACGACGAACGCCATGTAACTGTAATTCAGGGTGTCAATGGTGCCGGAAAAACTTCCCTGTTCACAGCTCTCAACTGGTGTTTATATGGTGATGACTTTGTTAAGAGGAACATAGGTCATATTGGTGAATTAGTAAATAGACGTGCTTTAGCGGATGGTGGAATGGTCGAAACCTCAGTGGAACTTCGCTTTACTTATCAAGGGATTTTCTCCGATCGGGAAGTTGAATTTTGTGCCAAACGGGAAATACAAAGGGATTTACGATTGAACGGGACAGCGCGTACTACAATGCAACTTTCCTTAGAAATTACCAATTGGAGGGAATTTCACGATGCTGAGGCATCAAACTGGATTCAGGCAATAATACCTGAAAATGTGAGTGTACATTTCTTTTTTGACGGTGAGAAGATTGACAACTTTACTAGGCCAAACCGCGAAACGGAAGTTGAAAGTGCTATTCGCAATGTCTTAAAGGTTGAAGAAATTGAGCGAGGTATGAGGCATTTAGAAGATGTCGCCATTGAGTATCAACGACAAGTAAGCAAACATGCCTCAGGCAAGTTAAAACCATTACTTGAAGTAAGAGAAACCAAAAAATCCCTCCGCAGCAAATTATCTAAAGATATAGAACTACTACAAGAAGAACTCAAGCTTGCTAAAAAACAAAAACAGGATATTGACGCTCGGTTGGAAGATATTAAAGGGTTAAGTAAGTTGATTGATGAGCGAAAAGCAATTGAATCGGAACTGAATCAGTTTAAAGACAAAAAAGCAGAGTACCAAGAGCAAACCCGTAGTTTGGCTAATCAAGGCTTTATCCCTTTAGCAAAGCCAGTGCTTGATAAAGGATTGGAAATTCTTCGAGAAATCCCAACCGGACTTCCAGATACGCTTTTGAATGAGTTGCTTGATAAGATGCAATGTCTTTGTGGTAGACCTATTCACGACCAAAGTCCAGAAATGAAAACTATCAAGAACCTGCTCAATCAATCGATTTCGACAAATTTGGGTCATGTTGCCCAGGAAACCCATGGTGACTTGAAACATTTAGTGCGAACTCATGTTGAAAAAATTCCGAGTGATTTAAAATCAGTCCTAAACGATGAGGAAGAATTGAGCAGAACGTTTGGGCGAAAAAAGTACGGTTGAATAGAATTAAAGGCCATTAATAAAATTTTATAA
>VXXH01000059.1 GCA_009835515.1 Candidatus Poribacteria bacterium | reverse complement strand
GAACGTCAAGGATACGAATATCTGTCGGTTTTGACATAATTCCCTCATCGTGATTGTTTGTTTTTTTCATACTAACTAATTTATAGTGATACGTCAAGCAATTTCTCTGTGCCTTGCCCTGCAACCAAATGGAGGTTTCTTCCTATGACACATAACGCGAAAGTCCAAAAACTCACTTCACTTCTCGATAAACATCAAACATATCGGGACACCTGTCTCAATCTCATCGCTTCGGAGAACACGCCTTCGCCGTTGGTTGAAGAACTTTTTGACGAACGGTTGGCACGGCGGTATGGGAATTATTCTGGCGTTGACATTTACCAACGGAATTACAAGGGCAACCGCTATATTGCCGAGATAGAAGGGTACACGCAGGCGTTAGCTAAGGAGCTCTTCGGTGCTGCACACGTCGATTTCCGTCCATTATCAGGGAACATCGCAGGGATTGCGACAACGTTCGCGTTAGCAAAGCCGGGCGATACAGCATTAGAGGTCCATAATGGACACCACTATGCCGAGAAACTACTCTCCTCACCGCTCAAGATAGGACTCCAATCCATTCCGATTCCGTGGGACGGACAGCGTTCAAACATTGACCTTGATGCAACGCTTGAACTGATTGCGAAACACAAACCGAGAATCGTCAACGTCGGTTCTGGTGTGTTTCTCTTCCCGCAACCCGTGCGCGAGTTGAAAGAAGCAATTCGCCAAGCGAATCCTGATGCCTACCTCATCTACGATGCCTCACACGTCATTGGACTCATCGCGGGTAAGCGGTTTCAATCGCCGTTTGAAGAAGGCGCGGATGTGATTATTTCCAGCACACATAAGACGCTTGCGGGACCGCAGGGTGGGATGGTTTTGATGAACGATGCATCTATTGCTGAGCGGGTTGCGAGGGGTGTCTATCCGTTGTTGATGAGCAATCACCATCTGAATCGGTTACCGGCGTTAGCAGGAACGTTTATAGAGTGGATGGAATGCGGTGAAGCACAGGCAGACGCTATTGTAGCGAACGCAAAAGCACTCGGTCAAGCATTAGCCGAACGCGGTGTCCCGATGCTCGGTGCTGATCTCGGCTTCACGGAGTCACATACCTTGATACTGATTGTAGATAAGTATGGTGAAGGCAGCGCATTGGCGAATCACCTTGAAGCGTGCCATATTATTTCGGGCGCGGCGGGATTATCGCCGGAAGTCGGAACATCTGGATTGCGGATCGGTGTGCAAGAGGTCACCCGATGGGGTATGACACCAGAAGACGCCCCGGACATCGCAGAGTGTATTGTCTCTGCACTCTCTGGCGGTCCCCCTGACGAACTCAAACCAAAAGTCGCAAAAGTCGCAAGTCGTTTTGATGCGATCCAGTTCACTGTTGACTGAGAACGGAAACATAGGTGCAGTTTCCCCAAGGGTCGGTAGGTGCGGTTTTGCGGTGTACTCACCGAAATTTGGTTTCCCACACGCGGAGACCAAATTTTGCTTCGCAGCGAGAATGCTTTACATTTACGATCTGCATTCCCAACCGCACCGGATTGCTGCTTTCGTTTCTCCAAAAGCACATTATTTCTGCTTCAATTTCCCCCACGTTGCGGTTAATAATTCTACATTAGGTTGAACAGGCAACGCTGCAGGATCAAACCAATCTGCTCTACTGTTATGTCCCTTATGTGTGAGTTGCGTCTTTGCCCGACTTCTCACATCAATCTTAAAGAGTTGTGTAAAACCTCTGACTTCTTGTTGATAGATGATTTCGTCTCCGTCTGGGGACCAAGTCGGCCGGAGTGCGTCCGGTCCCTTTTCTGAAACAAGTTTTCGCAATTGGCTTCCATCACGGTTAATAAGATAGATTGTTTCTTCATCCTGCCAAGCGATTGCGTCTGCCTGATTTTGTATTGCCCTAAATTTATGTAGAACGAAAGCAATTTGATTTCCATCCGGAGACCAAGCGGAATGGCTCTTATATGGATACTTCTCAAGTTCGCCAAGAAGGACTTTTTGTTTGCGCGTTTGGACGTTAAGAAGGCGAAGTTCATGACCTTGCTTGCGTTTATAGTAGATAAAGGCAATTTGATTTCCATCCGGAGACCAAGCGGGATCACCGACACTTCCAAAGCCAGTCTGTGCTACAGGTTCAACTGATTTGCCATCTATCGTTGCGATGTAAAGCACCGCGTCACTCACAGACGCAATTCGCTTTCCATCAGGAGACCACGTTGCACTGGATCTACTGTGCCAATTGTCAAGAACTTTTCTTATATTATTTCCATCTGCATTCATGAGATACAGACTTTCACCGCCTTTTCGGAAGGAAACAAAGAGAATCTGTTCACCTGTTGGAGACCAAACTGGCGAAAAATCTGCTGATGCATCTCGTGTAAGGTTTACCGGATTACTTCCATCAGGGTTCATGGTCCAGATATCCCAATTCCCATCTCGGTTGGATGAAAATACGATTTTAGCGGTTGATGGTGCTTTCGCCCATACGGGTATCCCACTGTTGAACAGTAAGAAACTGATACAACAAAGCAGGACAAAAAATCTAACGTTCATAGTTTTTCTCCTTTCGGATTTGGAATTCTTCATTGGTTTTATTTTATTTCTCAGATCAGTATTTGTAACTATAGTGAATTATGAAAATAAGTAAACATCTTGTAGCGGAAACCGCCTTGTGGGTGCCTGCAAACTTCCTTAAGGTTCGTCCGGTGATGCCGGAGGCACAAACCAGTCTGGGTCCCTATTGGCT
>VXXH01000309.1 GCA_009835515.1 Candidatus Poribacteria bacterium | reverse complement strand
CGCTTTAAGAAAGGACATTAACTTATGAAAATAAAAGAAAAAATGTGTAAATCATTGTGGTTTCAATTGCTCCTCGCGTCCGTTGTGGGCATACTTTTCTATAATGCTTCCGTCCCTGCAGAAGATGCCGAGGAGTGGATGCCGGATCCGAACCTTCGGCGAATTGTATCAGAAACGTTGGACGTGGAAAGCCTAACTATCGCGGACATGCAACGATTACACGATTTAGTGAGCGATAGTGATGGAATAGAGAGCCTTGAAGGTCTCCAGCACGCCGTTAATTTAAAGTTTCTACAGATCAATGAATCGCAAATTTCAGACCTCACACCCCTCACAGGACTGGTCAAACTAAACACGCTTAAACTCGATCACAACCTGATTTCAGACATCGCGCCCCTCACAGAACTGGTGAATTTAGAATGGTTGCAATTGGACGACTGTCAGATTTCAGACCTCACACCCCTCGCAAAACTGGTCAAATTAAACACGCTCATACTCGCTCACAACCCGATTTCAGACATCACGCCCCTCGCAGGATTGGCGAATTTAGAAGGGTTGTTATTGAACGACTGTCAGATTTTAGACATCATGCCCCTCGCAGAACTGGTGAATTTAAGATGGTTGCACTTGGAATACAATCAAATTTCAGACGTAACTCCGATAAGAAGCCTAACTAAACTGGAGCGGTTGACAATAATAGGCAATCCTATTGACTATACACAACTCGGAAATCTACCAGCAGAATTGCGCCAGTGCCGGGTGGATGCCTCCGGGTATAAAGCCCCCATTGCAGAACGCATCCAAAACAGAGACTATCCTGCTACCTGGGTGAAAGAACACACATTGTCGGTGAGTGGTCAACACACTATAGAAATTTTCACGAGGTTTGACTTGGTTTTTGGAAGTTACCCTTTTTATTCTCTTAGAGACCCGATAACAAGAAGAGAACCGACAACAAGATGGCTAACAAGATGGGGATTGCCGCCTGTCCTCAAAAACTCATCCCCATCCCCACGTGTGGGACACATAGATGAAGTGAGAGAGGTGCATACCGAAGTGCTGCGTCTAAACCCTAATATGATTTTGCTTGTAGGTCTGGATTTTGAGAGCGGACATCCCGACGATTATGGTGAAGATTGGGAGGGGTGGCTACGAGATAAAGAAGGAAATCGTGTAACATTAGTTTGGGGCAGGCATGCCACGGAAGAACTCATAGATCATCGTATCGACTTCACGAAGCCTGTCGTCATAGAAAAAATTGTGCAACAAGCAAAATCGATCAGCGAGTGCGGACTCTATGATGGTATCTTTTTGGATCACTGGACTAACTCAACGAAACTTCAGGGTATCTATACTAAAGAGGAAGAATTTACTGCAAGGGACATAATCCTCCGACGCATCCGCGAAGTTGTCCCCAATGACTTTCTTATACTTGTGAACGCCGGCCGCGAGAAAATTCGCCGCTGGGCACCCTATGTCAACGGTATTTACATGGAAACGGGACGCGATCTTTATGACCTTCACCCGGGTGAACCTGAGGGCCATACCTTGGCTGGGATCCGTGACATAGAAGATGCGCTTTTGTGGAATGAAACGAATCTGCGGAAACCAACATTAAATCTTTTAGAGAGTGAGTTGTCACCTTTCAAACCGATCGACGGTCCTGAAGCAAAGCAACGCAACAGGTTTTTTACGGCAATGGCACTTACACATTCCAACGCATCGTTTTTTATGTTCCATTATGATGCGTTTTACTGGTACGACTTTTGGGATGCGCCGCTGGGTCAACCGATTGGTGGTGATGAAACGAAAGCACAGCTTTATGAGAATCGCGAAGGGTTGTTTATCCGGGAGTTCACTAACGGCTGGGCGGTGTATAACCGCTCTGGTAAGGAACAGGAGATAGAACTTCCACAAGAGGTTTCCGGCTGGAACAGCGGTGTGGAAAATCAACGCCGACATACGTTGGTGGATTTGGATGGCGAGATTTATTTGAAGGCGGAAATGCCCCCTACTGCAGATGTCAACGGCGATGGCGTTGTAAATATACAGGACTTGGTGATTGTCGCGAATGCGTTTGCGGAAGCGGCACCCGATCTCAATGGTGATGGCGTTGTGAATATCCAGGACTTAGTTATTGTAGCGAATGCGTTTTAAGAAAGGAGATTAGCTTATGAAAATAAAAGAAAAAATGCGTAAATCATTGTGGTTTCAGTTGCTCTTCGCCTCCGTTGTGAGTATACTTGTCTATAATACTTCCATCCATGCAGAAGATGCCGAGGAGTGGATGCCGGATCCCTACTTAGAGCAGGCTTTCCGTGAAACACTTGAATTCCCTGACACAATACCGATGCTTCCCGCAGATATAGTGTCATTAACCCATCTGGTGGCAGAACACAACATTAAGAGTTTAAAAGGACTCGAATATGCCATCAATCTTGAATTTTTGCATATCGGTAGAACTGAAGTGTCGGATTTGACACCGCTTGCGGGACTTGAGAATTTACGGGAATTAAAGTTGTTTGATAATCGTATTTCAGATATTTCACCCCTTTCCGAGCTGATAGACTTGCAGTTCTTACAATTGCAAAATAACCAGATTTCCGATTTGACACCGCTGGCAAACTTACAGAACCTGAGAGTGTTGCATCTACACGACAACGAGATTTCAGATGTTTCACCCCTTTCTGGGTTGACAGGACTACAAGAACTTATTTTAGCGGCTAACTTTATCTCAGATTTTACAC
>VXXH01000320.1 GCA_009835515.1 Candidatus Poribacteria bacterium | reverse complement strand
TTTACTATAAACTGAACAGGTGTAACATTATAGATTTGTGTGGCATGCCTCCACAGCGCATAACAGATTTCAAACGGGTAAAAGTCAGATAATATCAAGCACCCAAGGACAACTGATAGATGAACATCCGCACACAACTGACGCTTAGGTACATAGGTATCGTGCTTTTGGTGTTATTTGCGATGTACCTCTATCTTGGCGCGATGCTCAAAGATTCAATGAGTAGTCGGATCACCAGCGAATTGGAAATTCAGGCGGCATTAACTCGGGAATTCCTCATTGAAAAACTCCCTGCTAAAGGTAACTTTACCTATGACGCGATAGATCCCCTCATCGACAGACTCGGAAAGAGGAGCGATGCTCGGTTAACATTCATAGGTATGGACGGAACCGCCTGGGGTGATACAGAACGCGATGGCGCAGCACTACGCGCAATGGATAATCACCTTAAACGTCCAGAGGTACAAGATGCCCTCCAATTCGGCAGCGGAATCCGGGACAGATACAGCAATACAACCCAGACAGAATTCCGTTACTACGCAATGCCAATATACAAGCAAATCTCACAAAATGGCGAAGGCACCCTGATAGGTGTTTGTCGCGTCGCGCTGCCGATGGAAACCGTCAATACAGCAATCGGGAACCTCCGTCGGATGGTTCTGCTTGCAAGTGTGGCGGGTTTAATCCTCACAATTGTGTTTAGCGTTTTTTCTACCAAGATCATCACAAAACCGATTGAGAAATTAACACAAATGACCCAATCCTTTGCTGCCGGAAAAATAAACACACGTGTTCCCGTCGATTCTAAGAATGAACTCGGACAACTCTCACGGAATTTCAATCTCATGGCAGACAGGGTACAGGAACAGATTGATAAGATTTCCGAAGAACACCGGCGTTTGGAAACCATCCTGACCGATATGGGTGAAGGCGTGCTGCTCGTTAACGGTGCGTTTGAAATCACCTATGCTAACCCGATGGCTATCTCTATGTTGTCACTTCCGAATGCTTATGTCGGAAAAGCACTGATCGAAATCAATCGTATCCCTGAGCTACAAACACTGTTACAAGCAGCAGAGCAGACAGAAACAGTCGCGTTCGCAGAAATCCGTCTCGGTAATCTAACAGAACCGGAAGCAGAGGTCACGGTTGTGCCCGTCGCCACCGGCGAAGAATATGTTATCGTCATCCACGATGTGAGCAAGGAACGGCAGTTGGAGCGGATCCGCGCAGATTTCGTGGCGAATGTGTCGCACGAACTTCGTACGCCACTCACAACGATCCGGGGTTACACTGAGACCTTACTAAGTGAAGATGCCACACGTACAAAAACCCAAGAACAGTTTGTCGTGAAAATTCTCAATCATGCCACCCGACTCTCAAGGTTAGTCTCGGAGCTGCTCGAACTCTCTCGGCTTGAGTCTGGCGATGTTGAATTGAGACGTACGCCGTGCCACCTCAATACCTTTTATGAACCGATTTTAGACGTGTTTGAACCTATATTAGAGGAATCCGAATTGGTTTTAAAATGGGAGGTGCCTGAAAGTCTGCCTAAGGTTAGCATAGATCACCAACTTTTCATGCAGGTGCTTGTAAATCTGATTGACAACGCGATTAAATATACACCCGATAGCGGTACAATTACGGTTTCAGCAGAGCTCCGGACGAGTGAAGCATTTGAAGAATCCAATATAACCTCGGCAGAAATTATCGTGGCTATAAAAGATACAGGTATCGGTATTCCAATGGAATCTCAACCGCGTGTATTCGAGCGGTTCTATCGTGTGGATAAAGGGCGTGCCCGCGAAATGGGGGGCACAGGATTAGGACTGGCAATCGCCAAACATATCGTGCTCCGCCACAACGGACGGATTTGGCTGGAAAGCACTTTAGGGGAAGGTAGCGTATTTCACGTTGCTATTCCGTTATAAGGATTGTTTTTGATGAAAAACATGGCGTTAATCCCCGCTGGCAACCTTGAGATCGGAAGCGTCAACGCTTTTTATATTGACACACACCCTGTGAGCAATCTTAAATACCAGCAGTTTCTTGTTGAAAACCGACAGTGGCAAAAATCGCATATTAAAGATAGGTTTCACGACGGGGACTACCTAAAGCATTGGGATGGCAATATCTATCCGGAAGGAAAAGCGAATCACCCTGTTGTCTACGTCAGTTGGTTTGCGGCGATGGCTTACGCCTTGTGGGCGGGGAAACGGCTCCCTACAGAAGCTGAATGGGAATACGCTGCACGCGGCGGGCTTGCGAATCAGAACCATCCGTGGGGTGATACGAGCGATACTACCAAAGCGAACTATGATAGAAAAGTAGGAGATACCACCCCTGTGGGTAAGTATTCACCTAATGGCTACGGCTTGTATGATATAACTGGCAACGTTTGGGAATGGTGTCTTGACCTTTACGACGATGATTTTTTCTTCGCCACGCCTCGCAAGAATCCGCGCGCAGGAACGAATGAGATTGGTTGGTTGACAGCCAATTTCACAGACATTGAAACGATCCCCATAAGGGCGTTACGCGGTGGGGGTTGGAGTGCCACCGAGAAAGGTATCTGCGTCACCCATCGCTTACTGCTTTCACCGACAAACACAATCTACGATTATGGCTTTCGTTGTACACAGTCAATGCCGGGAACGACTGCCGAGTCGACACAAGACGCACCATAGTGGGCAGTATTGCAACTTAAGAAATCAACAGAATTGCCATAAATTCCGAAGGATTTATCAAGTCAA
>VXXH01000159.1:1009-2754 GCA_009835515.1 Candidatus Poribacteria bacterium | reverse complement strand
TAATTATTACAAGGGGATTGAAAATGAAAATCTTAGCAATTGGACTGCTCATTCTGGTGATGATGAGTGGACAGCTGAACGCCGACAACCACTCGGCAGCTGATAACAAAATAACACTTAACCTTGACAACACATCAGAAATATTAGTGACAGGGTTTATCGCACCGGTTGAAGAGAGTTTGTCTGATAATTTTAAGCAGTGGGACGAGTTGGTAAATCTGCGAGTTGCTGAACCGGAGAAACAACATCCGGCATCGGTTTTCCAAGCTTTTCTTCCGAACAAACCGGTTTCGGTGGGTGACCTCTGGGTCCCAGATATGATAAGAGTCGTTACCTTGCTCAGGCAACTGCATCCGAATCCTAATTTCTTCCTCCATATCAATTCCGGCGATTCCTTCGGTTTATGGGCATGCCTGCGTGCTTACAACGATCAATACGCCGACATCGTGTTTCGGATCCATGCAGAATTTAAACTCAAAGACGGGTGGTTTACACCGTCACAGTTCACAGGACATCTTGTCATTGACCGGAACAAAGAGAAAGTCGCTTTCTTTGAGATGTATGTCCCTAAAGGCGTAATAAACTTTGATGTTAACTGGAAGCGAGGTAAAGGCTCTATGGTCACAAGCACCGGTTTTTGCTCGAAAATGGAACTCCGTGCTGGAACACAAGACCTTCTCGAAAACGTTGAATTCACAACATCCATTACGCAAGAAGCCGCAGAACGTGCACTGATATTGCGTTTCTACAAATCACAGCAAATTAACTGGGTGCCACTGGTTCAGGTGTTGGAGATAGCGCAAGCACAGCAGAAACCGATTCATGTGATCTCCATAGATGGACCGTTAGCCGATGAGTCGTGCTGAGGGAGCGGCAAAAGCCTGAGGGCAGGTGTCCTCTCCGACGATAAAAATATCCAATTCATGAACGAAAATTTTATTAACGTTTGGGTATTAAATACGGAATTAGATCGCACGCCTAAGAAGCCAGAACGCATAGCCTATAGACAACAGCAAGGGTTCAACCTTATTGACAAGACGCTCCCATTAGCACAGACAATCATGAAAGGTTGGAAGAAACATTCACCCGCAGATTCTTTGGTGATCTCACCAAAACTTGAACTCATGGGCAGACTCCCGGTCAATGAACGAACGCCACCCTACAACGGTGCAAAAGGGTATCTTTTATTTCTTCAAGATGCCTTGGGTGGAAAACTTCCCGGGTTTCGTGAGGATACTTCAACACATTGGAATACGCTCCTTGAAACCGCCGTCGAATCCGGTGCTATTAAAGACGACGGTTTGAACGTTGTACTCACCGATGAACACGCCGAGAAAGAAATCCTTAGCGTTTTTCGGACATCTGATACCGATGCTCAAAATTACACTGTCGTTGAGATTGACGCGACACCGTTTAAAGATGGCGGCGTGCTTATGATTGATGTCTGGGTCGGGGAAGCCGAAGTGTCCGGTTCTTTTGATCTATTTGCTGGAGACACTACAGAACTCGTGCCTGATAACGCACTCGCTTCTGCAAGAGATATTCCAACGAATCAAAAGGAAGTCATCAAATATCGTTTTGATCGCGGTCGAGTCTTTAAGTTAGGGGTTATCGGCAATGCCAGTGAGAAAGGCAAAATCAACGGTTTTCTCGCGAAAATCTCTGTGGAATCCGCGTTCGTAAAAAACGAGGGAAACTAAAAATATGAAAATGACGAAATTAGCAAGTTTTATTCTACTTTTAAT
>VXXH01000159.1:0-999 GCA_009835515.1 Candidatus Poribacteria bacterium | reverse complement strand
ACTTTTAATTGTTGGAATGTTTCTCGCAAATGGGTTTGCCGGAGATTTACCGGTGGGTGCAATTGCTCGAATTGATGTTGGCGAGGGACCTGTAAACGCTATTGCCTATTCTCGATCCACAAATCGGATCGCTGTAGCCGCTGCGAACAGCATCCATATCTACGATGCGAGCACCCATGAAAAACAGATGGTATTTACCGAACATACCGATTCGGTGTTAGCCGTCGCTTTTTCTCCGAACGGTAAACGTCTTGTCAGTGGCGGTTCGGACAAGACGGTACGGTTGTGGCATGCCGACACCGGGAAACTCAGAAATACCCGCGAAGAACACACAGCACCTGTGAATACGGTTGCGTTCTCTGTTGATGGTAAAAGGTTTTGGAGTGCAAGTAGCGAAAACAACACAATTCGGTCTTGGTATGCGCGTGATGGGGGTCGCTGGAGTTCTCAAATTTCTCCAGATACGAATGTTGCATTCATAGCAATCGCGTGTTCATACAAGGGCGCACCCGTGGCAAGGGCAAGAGCGTTAGATAGTATGAGCGATTGCCTTATTGAGTTCAGAGGCGGCAATCATTGGCGTTTTGTAAGTGGACATACAAGTCCGGTTAGCGTCCTAACCCTTTATGCGGATGGAAAAACCGTCGCCACTGGAAGCGCGGACAAAACAATTGAGTTGTGGAATAAGGCAGACACCGACAAACCGCTTTATACGCTTACAGGACATACAGGCGGTATAACTGCTATCGACTTTTCAGTAGATGCGAAACTTCTTGCCAGTGGGAGTTCAGATAAAACAGTGCGATTGTGGGATCTCACAACTGGTCAATCCATCCAGACATTCACAGGACACACAAGTGAGATCGGGGCTGTGATATTCTTGGAAGACAAAGCACTTGTGGGAATCGCACTCGCTAAAGCTAAAGCGCTTGTCAGCGGAGATTCAGATGGCACCGTTTTTATCTGGAATCTGGATAAAATCGTCTCAACGGATTAGCG
>VXXH01000200.1 GCA_009835515.1 Candidatus Poribacteria bacterium | reverse complement strand
CTGTTAAAAAAATTTGTATGCAATTTAGCACAACTTTAGCGGACTGTAAAGGAAATTTTTGGGCTGATGCCAAACGAACGATGGAAATTTCTATTCAACCTAATTACGAAAATCGAGTCAAAAGATAAAGCGCAGAATTTCTGATCGCTGCGGTTATAACACACAGAATTTGGATGGCACAGAAAAAAGAATGTCTAAACAAGTAGGTGACCAACGGCGGAACTTCCGATTTGCACTGCTCCAAGGCACTTTCATGCGAATCAACCTCGCATTTGCGGATTCCGCAACAGTGCTTCCTGCTTTTATCCACAAACTAAGCGGCTCCGATTTTCTGGTAGGTCTAACAGGTTCAATGATGACAGTAGGGTGGATGTGGCCACAACTGCTAATGTCCAACCTACTGGAACACCGTCCACGCAAAATGCCGTTCTACGCCCTCGGTATGAGCGTCCGTGTTTTGGCATGGCTCGCCGTCTTTTTCTGCACCATCACAATAGGTGAGCAAAACCCGATGTTGCTCGCCGCCTGCTTCCTCGGATTCTATTTCTTATCCTCCTCCGCTATGGGTGTTTCGACGCTCCCTTACATGGACATCGTCTCCAAATCTATAGAACCGCAGCGGCGCGCCCGTTTTTTCAGTCTGCGCCAGCTGTACGGCGGTTTTTTCGCCATCTGGGTCGGATTCCTCGTGCGTGCTGTTCTCGGAAACGAAGCCGAATTTACGGGTATTTTAGGACGTATCACACAAGTTTTCAAGACGTTCACGATGTACTTTATCGGCACCATCTGTAATGTCGAGACGGACCTCGGTTTTCCCTATAACTACGCCTTTCTCTTTATCTGCTCGGTGACTGCAGCGTTTCTTTCATTCATCAGTTTTTTAGGCGTGCGTGAACCGATTCACCCTGTTCAACGGACACGGCAACCCATCTCACAACATCTAAAACAGGGACCGCACTTCCTCCGAACAGACGCAAATTACCGACGCTTTATTCTTTTTCGCGTCTTTGGGCATTTCTCTGGAATGGCATCCCCTTTCTACATCCCTTATGCCCTGAACGAACTCGGACTTTCCGAGGCAACGATAGGCTTTTTTATTGTCTGTTCCGCGTTGAGCGGTGTGATTTCAAACACAATATGGGGATATGTCGGTGAGAAGTATGGGGTACGATGGCTCCTGATTATCACCGCAGCGTTGATGGGTATTCCTGCCGCAATCGCCTTTTCTTCCGGTGTATTGCCAGTGCCGTTACAAATGCCAGCCTTTTTGCTGATTTTCATAGTCGGTGGTATTTTAGGGAACGGCATGATGGTGGGTTTTATGGCATATATGCTGAATATAGCACCACCACGGAACCGTCCGACTTACATCGGCTTTATGAACACATTACTCATGCCTGTAGGTTTCGCCCCAGTGTTAGGTGGAATTCTCGCACCGCATATCGGTTATCGGTGGCTGTTCGCCATTTCAATCGGCATCTCTATCGCCGGCTTCCGCATTGCAACAGGTCTGCAAGAGATCATGCATGATAATGAAGTAGAAACTGAAACCTAAGCATAATACCTTATTGCCCCTCCTTTCTATATCCTATGACTCGGTTCTCATACTGTTATTTTTTTTACGGCACATCTTGTAGTTGTTGTGGTATACTTAAAAAAGAGCACAGAAATCGTTCACCATCCCTCACAGATAGCACCCAATTACCCTAAGAGGAACCTGATCGCATGAAACTCACCTCATTTCTCATCCTTTTAACGCTATTTATCTTTTCAACACTATACTTACCGATCAGTTCCGCCCAAGATTACACACAATGGAATTTACCCGAAGGTGCGAAAGCTCGCATCGGTAAGGGCAGTATCAATGATATACGATATTCCCCGGACGGCACTATATTAGCAGTCGCCGGTTCCGTCGGTATTTGGCTCTACGACGCGGAGACCTTTCAAGAACTTGCCTTGCTCAAGAAAGGTGAGGACAGTGTTCGTAACATATCGTTCAGTCCGGATGGGAAAACACTCGTGAGTGGGGGTTTCCACGATGTTATGCTGTGGAATGTTGCCGCAAGAGAACACAAGCGAACATTTGAACGTATGGGCAGTAGCGTCTCCCTGAGCCCTGATGGCACAACCCTCGCAAGTCAAAATTACAAAGGCATCCATTTATTGGATGCAAAAACGGGCGCGCAAAAAAAAACAATCGCTGCAAGTCTTAATTATAGGCCCAACATGTTGTTCAGTCCTGACGGGCAGACACTTGTAGGGGCGTATTCGGGCGGACCCATCGGACTATGGGATATAGAGACTGGAAAACTCAAAAAAACCCTCACAGGACACGCAAAAGACGTTTATAGTTTGTCGTTCAGCCCAGATGGAAGAATGCTCACAAGTGGCAGTAGAGATCATACCGTCCGCCTGTGGGACGCAGAGACTGGAAAACTCAAAAAAACCCTCACAGGACATACGGATAAAGTCTATAGCGTCTCCTTCAGTCCTGATGGGAAAACCCTTGCCACCGCAAGTGGAGATGATACCATCCGCGTGTGGGATGTTCTCACTGGAACGCCCAAGAGAACGTTCGAGGAACACACCTCCGATGTCAAGGGGGTTACGTTCAGTCCTGATGGTCGAACAATCGTAAGTTGGTGTAACGACCGTACGATCCGCTTATGGGATGTTGAGACTGGCGAGTTGAAAAAAGAACTCCAATATCCAAGATTGACCCAATTTTAACAAATCTTATAAAAAAGTGAGAAATTCCGTAAAGA
>VXXH01000004.1 GCA_009835515.1 Candidatus Poribacteria bacterium | reverse complement strand
ATAGAAACTATCTGAACTTGACAGATTGCGCGCCTTGTGATAAATTGTTCCCTATGAAAATTGTTGTTGCGCCTGATTCATTCAAGGGGAGCGTGAGTGCGCTTGAAGCTGCAAATGCGATTGAGCAGGGATTGCGTCGCGTGTTTCCTAATGCTGTTATTGACAAAATCCCGATGGCGGACGGTGGCGAAGGGACTGTGCAGTCGCTCGTTGATGCCACTGGTGGGCACCTCCGAACACAACGCGTGCTTGATCCGCTGGGGAACGCGGTTGACGCGCAATTTGGTATCCTCTCAGACGGAGAAACTGCTGTTATTGAGATGGCATCCGCTTCTGGTCTCACGCTTGTCGCACCGCATGAACGGAACCCGCTCCGCACGACCACATACGGCACCGGGCAGCTGATCCACACGGCTTTGGAAGCCGGATGTAGACGCTTAATCATCGGTATCGGCGGCAGCGCGACGAACGATGGCGGAGCCGGTATGGCGGAGGCACTCGGTGTTCGGCTACTGGATGCAAACGGCAAACAGATTCCGCGTGGTGGTGGTGGACTCGGACAATTAGTGTCAATAGATATAGATGGGTTACATCCGGCAGTTGCAGAGACTGAAACTGTTGTCGCCTGCGATGTCAACAATCCATTGACCGGTCCTGATGGTGCATCACACGTCTATGGTCCGCAGAAGGGTGCCACGCCTGAAATGATTGAGACGTTGGACGCGTCCCTCGCACACTTTGATGAAGTCTTGGCACGGATACTCGGAAAATCGTTTAACGACATTCCCGGGGCAGGGGCTGCGGGCGGATTGGGGGCAGGACTGATGGCATTTCTCAACGCCGAATTACGACTCGGTATCGATATTATGGTTGATGCCGTTGACCTCAAGGAACGGGTGAAAGGTGCTTCTGTCGTTTTCACGGGTGAGGGACAACTGGATTTTCAGACGGCGTTCGGGAAAACGCCTGTCGGTGTTGCGAAAGTCGCGAAGGCGCACAATATCCCGGTCATTGCGATTGCGGGTGGTGTTGCTGAAGGTGCCGAAGCCGTTTACGATGCTGGCATTGATGCGATGTTGGGTATCGTACAAGAGCCGATGGAATTAGCGGATGCGGTTGCGGATGCCTCGCGGTTGATAGCGGACACGGCGGAGCAGGCTGCACGATTGATTGCTATTGGTCACAGTGGACAGGGAAGTTAAGAAAGGTTGGAAGAAAAGAAGGAACATTTTTCTTTTCTTCCAACTGGTTACGGCACGGCGGAGCGTGCCTACTACTGTAACAATATCGGCGTGTCTTTCATGAAATCGTCCGTTTCGGTTTGCCACATTTTCATATCTGCAGCAAGTGAGTGGATGCGGTCAGTATGTTCAGGCAAGTCGGCAAGGTTTGTTGTTTCCCATGGATCCTGTTCCAGATCGAAAAGTTGGAGGTAATCCGTGCCTTTACCTGTCTCTTCGGAGATATAATAGCGGATCAGCTTCCAACGACCATCGCTGATGGTGCGGTGAATATCTTTATACGCCGCGAAGACTGTAGGACGAACCTGATCCACACAACCCTCCATCAGTGGGACTAAACTACACCCTTCAGTCGTATCCGGGCACTCGACACTGGTTAGGTCACAGACGGTCGGGAAGACATCGTAGAGATAGGTGAGTGCATCAACTGTTGTGCCTTCGGGGATCCCTGGTCCGGCAAATATGGATGGTACACGGATGCTGTGGTCATAGAGATTCTGTTTGCCGAGCAGCCCGTGTTGTCCGACAGCGAGTCCGTGGTCAGCGGTATAGATGACAATGGTGTTGTCAAGATGTCCATTGGCTTCCAATGTGTTTAGCAAACGTCCCATCTCTGCATCTTGGCTGGTAATCATACCGTAGTAATCGGCGATATGTTGTTGAACAATTTCAGGGGTACGCGGAAATTCTGCTAATACTTCGTCCCGAATCCGCATTTCCCCGTTGTCAAACGGGTGTTCCGGGAGGAAGTTTTCTGGAACAGGGACATCCTCAGGTTTATACATTGTCGCGTATTCTCCGGGGGGTGTCCGAGGATCGTGCGGTGAAGTAAAGGAGAGATAGAGGAAAAATGGATCCGTTTGGTCGTAGTTTTCTACAAATTGCACCGCGGAGTCCGTAAACAGTTCCGTAGAAAACTTATCACCTATATACCTATCATCCTGCGGATATTTTCCTGTCGGATCAAAATCGAAAATTGGCACCTTATATTGATTGCCCATGCCACCGAAGAAAATTGACCCACCATCGTCAAAACTATCTGCAAACGTTTGTCGGTCGTTGTGCCATTTACCCGAAAAAAATGTGTGATAGCCTGCTTGACGCATCACCTGGGGCCAGACAGCGTAATCTCGGTTAATCTGGTTTGCCCCGCTTCGGAATAGACTTGCACTTGTGAGAACAGCAGCGCGACTCGGAACACAAACTGCTCCGGAAAGTGAACCCATAATATGTGTTTGGCGGAAAGTCGTTCCGCGTGCCATGAGTGAATCCATAGTGGGTGTCTTAACGGTTGGGTCGCCCATACCGCCGATAGCAGCCCACCGATGGTCGTCAGCAATCATAAACAAAACATTAGGTTGTGAGGACATATTTTTAATTTTCCTTGCGGTTAAACAACGTGATTTTGAGCCTTTGACGCGCATGTCTTAAATCCGCTCTCCATTTCATTACGACTACGGGATTAAGAGGATTACTAATATTACTTACGTTTAGAAATAGTGAGTATGAAAATATAAAAAAAAAACAGTAAAT